>CACKYY010000001.1 GCA_902604525.1 uncultured Pelagibacteraceae bacterium
AAAAAATGTCAGATATATTTTCGTTAAAAGTTGAGGAGCTTGCCTCAAAGATCAAAGATGCACAATTAACGTCTGTTGAGATTTGTGAAATATATCTGGAAAGAATTAAAAAGTTTGAAAAGGATGTGAAAGCTTGGGCTCATTTTGATAAAAAACTTTTACTTGAAAAAGCAGCTGAGTCAGATGAGCATAGAAGATCAGGCAAACCCCTGGGGTCTTTGCACGGAATCCCAATAGCAATAAAAGATATAATTGGTACAGTAGACATGCCAACTGAATGTGGAACTGTCATTAGAAAAGGAAAATCTTTTTCTCAAAATGCAGAAATAGTAGATTTACTTTTGTCAGCAGGGGCAATTATAATGGGCAAAACAGCAACTTCTGAGCTTGCTTTTCTAGGTCCACCTAAAACTACTAATCCACATGATCATACAAGAACGCCAGGAGGTTCATCTAGTGGATCTGCTGCATCAGTAGCTTCTTTTATGGCACCTTTATCAATTGGATCCCAAACTGGTGGATCTGTCATTAGACCAGCATCTTACTGTGGAGTTGTGGGTTATAAACCCTCTTATGGATTAATTTCCAGAAATGGAGTTCTTAAAACTTCTGATAAGTTAGACCATATTGGTATCTTTGGAAGATCCGTAGAGGATGTTGCGTTACTTGCAAAAGTTCTAATTAAAAAAGATAATTATGATAGTGCTACAGTTCACTATTCAGCTGAAAACATGTTGGATGAAACAAAAAGGGGACCATTGTTTGATCCAAAATTCATTTTTTACAAAACTGATCATTGGAAAATTGTAGATAAAAAATCAAAAGAAGCATTTGAATATTTCATAAAGTCTTTTAAAAAAAATATTGAAGTATTTGATACACCTTCATATTTTAAAGATATTCATAAGTACCATCAAATAATTCACGAAACTGATTTAGCAAATAACTTTGCTCTTTATTATAAAAAATATAAAAAAAAATTATCAAAGTATATGCAAGATGCGATAGCAAAAGGGAATAAACATTCTGCAAAAGATTATGCAGAAGCAATAGACTTTATGAAAAGAAGTTATGAGTCATATCAAGAAGTTTTCGAGGATTATCATGGAGTTTTGTCTCCATCTAGTCCAGGTGTAGCACCCAAAGGTTTAAAAAGTACGGGAACTGCTGAATTTAACAAAGTCTGGTCGTATTTGGGAACTCCTTGTATTTCTTTACCTTTACTTCAAGGGGAAGGAAATATGCCTTTAGGAGTGCAACTAATAGGAGCGAAATATGATGATCACAGGTTTTTAGGTGTTGCTAATTGGTTGGAAAAGGAATGTAATAAATAAAATGAATAAATTTACAACATTTCTAGGAACTTTGCTTGCTGCTGCATTTTTAATTGGTCTTGCAACTACGTTAACAAGATCAACTATGATTAGTTTTTTTGATGTTCTTCCTGTTTATATTTTGATGGCTATAGCAATTTTCATGATGGTCTACGAAGCCTTCTTCGACAAAAAATAATTTTTTAAATATTAAATTGTCTAAACAGAACAAAAATTTTTTAGCTTTCTCATTACTTTTTATTCAACCAATATTTATGTCCTCTAATTTAATAGTTGCTAGAGGTGGTATTGAATTTGTTCCCCCAATTTCTTTGGCATTTTGGAGATGGACTTTTGTTTTTATAATCCTTTTACCTTTTACCTATATATCTTTGAAAAAAAATTATTTGATAATAAAAAAAGAGTATAAAAAATTATTTTTCTTAGGTGCTATGGGATGTGGGGTATGTGGTGCTTTTCCATTTCTAGCTGGTGCAACAACAACAGTTACCAATATGGCTATTATTTACACTTCATCACCTATTTTTATAATTTTAATTTCTGCAATTTTTTTTCAAGAAAAAATAAATTATCTTAAAATAATTGGATTGATCTCTTGTTTAATTGGTGTTTTTGCAATTATTATTAAGGGAGACTTAAAATTATTAATAAATTTAAACTTTACTATTGGTGACCTATGGATGCTTGCAGCAGCTGTAGGTTGGGCATTATATTCAATCTATCTTTTCTATTGGAAATCTGAATTATCAATTATTCAAAGGTTTACTTTAGTTTCTTTTTTTGGCGCACTTAGTTTATTACCTTTTTATATTGCTGAAGAGCTTTTAGTAGCTAGAACTGTTTTTAATGAAGAATTTTATATTTGGGTATTATTTGCAGCTATATCCCCAGGGATAATTGCATTTACGTTATACACTCAGGCTCAAAAAAACCTAGGAGCATCTTTAACTGGTTTTACCCTTTATGTTTTTACAATTTATGGTGCAATTTATGGGTATTTTTTATTTGATGAAAAACTTGAGTCGTTTCATTATGTAGGTACAGCTTTGGTATTTTTGGGCGTTTACCTGGCAAAAAAAAATTATGAGACTAAAACGTAGGAATTTTTTCTTGGAAATTATAATTGGGATTATAACTATTTATCTTTCAATATTAATTTTGCTTTTTATTTTTCAGAGGAATCTCATGTATCATCCAGATGAAAATAACTATTTTGGGGATAAGCTAGAAGTAGAAATAGAAAAGGTTAATATTAAGACAAGTGATGACATTAATCTTTTAGGCTGGTTTCATAACAAGAGTTTAGATAATTATAAAACTATAATTTACTTTCACGGAAATGCAGGAAAACTAGAAAATAGAATATATAAATTAAATCATTTCAAAGATTTAGATGTAAATTTTTTAATCATAGCTTGGAGGGGTTTTAGTGGCAATGAGGGAAAACCTACAGAAAATAACCTTTATATTGATGGAAATAGTGCAATTGATTGGCTTAAAAAAAAGGGCGTATTTGAAAAAGATATAATTATTTATGGTGAATCGCTTGGTACCGGGATAGCAACAGAGATAGCTCAAAATAAAAATTTCGCTGGATTAATTTTGGAGACACCTTTTACTTCTATGGCGGAAGCTGCAAAAAATTTTTATCCCTACATACCTGTAGGACTTCTTTTAAAAGATAAATACAAAAACAAAGAAAAAATTAAAAATATTAATATTCCAGTTTTGGTCATGCATGGTGAAGCTGATCAAATAGTTCCTTTCTGGATGGGAAAAAAAATATTTGATTTAGCAAATAATCCTAAATATTCATATTTTACAGAGTATGATGATCACATGATGGAATATGACTCTAAGTTAGTATCAGCACTGAATGATTTTTTAAAACGATTAAATTAGGCCACATTCTAAACAAATATAACTCAAACTTTTTTTTTAAGAAATAAGGATGAAAAAATTATATTTATTTATTTTTGTGTTACTTTCATTAAAAACTTTTAGTTTTGCTAATGAAAATTTATCCTCAGTTGATAATTTATTTCACATAGATCACATGAATTCTCACAATGAAAACTTTGCTTTATATTTTAAAACACGTGAAAAGGCTATATTGGCAAAAGGAGAAGATAGTAATTATATAAATGACTATCCTAAAGATCTTTATATTTACAATTACAAAACTAAAAGTTCTTTACCATTAATATCTCATGAATGGTTTCCAAGAAAAGCTAAATTATTTTTACAAGAATATGATTTTCCAGTATTTCCAGATGATTTTGCCTATTATTTATTAAAAGATAATAAAACGCTTGTAATGATTAGTGCTGTCAAAAGTTTAAGAGCAAACTTTAAATTTGATATTATAGAAAAGAAATTAGAAGTATATCCTGTTAACGGTAAATTTGATTTTATTATATCTTCAATTGCGAAAGGCTGTGATCATTATGAATTTAACGATAATTATAAATGTAGTTTCTACAAACCTTTAATCTCAAGCACTTTAATTAATTGATTTGCGTAAAGGCTTCGGCAAACTTTTTTGCCTCAAAAATCTGAAGATCATCTTCTTTCTCCCCTAAACCAAGAGCAATAATTGGTAGCTTATATTTTTTAGCAACTGCTAAAAGAATACCACCTTTTGCTGTTCCGTCTAATTTTGTCATTATAAGTCCTGTAATGGGTATAATTTTATTAAATTCCTCAACTTGATTAATCACATTTTGTCCAGAGGTAGCGTCTAAAACTAAAATTACATCGTGAGGAGCTTCAGAGTCTATTTTTTTTGTTACGTTTGCAATTTTTTTGTATTCCTCCATTAAATTTTTTTTGTTTTGTAATCTTCCAGCAGTATCTATCAAAACTTGATCGAATTGATTATTTACCGCTTCTTCTATTGCTTTATATGCCACTGAAGCCGGATCAGATCCTTGTGATGATTTAGTAATTGAAACATCTACTTTTTTTGACCAGTTTTCTAATTGTTCAATTGCTGCTGCTCTAAATGTATCTGACGCAGCAAGCATTACCTTGTTTCCATTACCTTTAAATATTTTACTAATTTTTCCTATGGTGGTTGTTTTGCCAACTCCATTGACACCAGAAATTAGTATTGCGTTAAGTTTTTGTTTTTTTTTAAAAAATTGAAAATTTTCTAAAGGTTTCATCAATTCAACTATATAATTTTTCAAAATAGTATTTATCTCATCTGCTGCATCTTTGTTTGGATCAATTTTAGTTTGGGAAACAATTTCTCTAATTTCTGATGCAGCAGCAATCCCAACATCTGATTGAATCAAATAATCTTCAATCTTATCTAATGTTTTGTCATCTATTTCTTTTTTAATGACAATATTTTTTAAACCTGAACTAAATGCTGACGCACTTTTCTTAAAACCAGATTTAAATTTATCAAAAATTCCCATTAAATTTTTATATTAATTTCTTTAATATCAGAAACGGGTCCTTTCATGTGAATACTGTTATTTTCATCAATAAATATTGACAACTTACCAGTAGAAAACTCTATATCCACCTTGTTACCTGAAAGCCCATTTCTTATTGCAGCAAAAGCTGTAGCGCAAGCTGCTGTACCACAAGCCTTAGTAAGACCTGCTCCCCTTTCCCAAACTTTAACTTTAATTAATTCTTTATTAACGACTGTTGCTAAAGTGACATTGCATTTTTCTGGAAACAAAGGATGGTGCTCAATTTCTGGTCCAATTTTTTTTATTTCAAAATTTTCGTTATTATCAACAAAAAAAATGACATGTGGGTTCCCAACATTTACTGCTGTACCACCAGTATGATTATTATTATTTAGATCAGTTATTTTTATATTAAGGTTATTGGTATCCAATTCTTCAGAAAGTGGAATTTCATTCCACTCTGTTCTACCTTTCCCAACCTCTGTAGAGACTAGTTTTTCTCCCAATATCTCAGATTTTAAATCACCAGATTCTGTAGTTAAAGTAACTAATGATTTATTGTTTTCTTTAGATAACAAGTCTGCAACACATCTTGTTCCATTTCCACATGCTCCAGAAGTTCCACCATCAGAATTGTAAAATTCTAGAGATGCATCTGAACTATCATTTTTAGTTATTAATATTAACTGATCACAACCTATAAATTCTCTATCGCAAATTTTAATAATTTGCTCTTTGCTCAAATTAGTAATTTTTTGCCTATTATCTATAATGACAAAATCATTACCTAATCCATCCATTTTAAACGCTTTAATATCCATATATAGATATTTAACTTATTTATTGACTTTTTGAACCTCTATTATAGGTTGTTGCCGTTTCCGCAAAAACATTAACTTTGCGGTGTCTTTGGAAACAAAGAGATCGACACTAGTCAGCGAGGCTTCGCCCACTAGTGCGATTACTGCTGTGTGAAAATATGTTTGAAAATTTAACAAATAAATTTGAAGAAATCTTTTCTTCTTTAAAAAAATCACCTTCACTTGATGAAGCTCAAGTTGATGAAGGTTTAAGAGGAATTAGGCAAGCTCTTTTAGAGGCTGATGTATCTTTAGAGGTTGCTAAAGATTTTATTGAAAAAGTTAAGCCAAAAGCTTTGGGCCAAGAGATTATTAGATCGACTTCACCAGGGGATATGGTTGTCAAAATTGTCTACGACGAACTTGTAAGTTTGTTGGGAGAGTCTAACAGCGATATAAATCTTAACGCAGTACCACCTGTCCCAATGATGTTAGTAGGGCTTCAGGGTTCAGGTAAAACAACTACAACTGCGAAACTTGCTAAGTACTTGGAGAATAACAAAAAGAAAAAAGTTATGATGGTGAGTTTAGATATTTATAGACCAGCGGCACAAGAGCAACTTAGATCTTTAGGGGAACAAAATAACATTTTAACCTTACCAATTGTTGAAGGGCAGCAACCAGCAGATATTTGTAGAAGAGCAATTGGTGCTGCTAATTTAAATGGTGCTGAAATAATCCTTTTTGATACCGCTGGAAGAACTCAAATTGACTTACAGATGATGAGTGAGATTAAACAAATTGAAGGTGTAATTAATCCAACAGAAACATTCCTAGTAGCAGATTCTTTAACAGGTCAAGTTGCAGCATCAGTTGCAAAAGAATTTAAAAATACAGTTAATTTATCAGGAATTATTTTAACTAGAGCTGATGGTGATGCAAGAGGGGGTGCTGCGGTCAGTATGAAATATGTTTCAAATGTTCCTATTAAATTTTTAGGAATAGGGGAAAAAATTGACAATCTTGAAGTATTTCATCCTGACAGAATAGCTAACAGAATTCTTGGAATGGGAGACATAGTTTCTCTTGTTGAAAAAGCTGCTCAAGATCTTGGTGAAGAAAATATTAAAAAAGCTGAAGAAAATTTAAAAAAAGGTCAGTTTTCAATGCAAGATTATTTGACTCAATTAAGACAAATGAAAAAAATGGGTGGCATTGAGGGAATAATGTCATTTATGCCAGGAGTTTCAAAAATTAAATCTCAAATGGACTCAGCTGGAATTGATGAAAGTATTATTACTACAAATGAAGCTATTATTTTGTCTATGACAAAAAAAGAGAGAGAGAACCCAAAAATAATTGATGGTTCTAGAAAAAAAAGAATTGCTAATGGCTCTGGTACCAATCCAGCCACTATCAATAAATTGTTAAAACAATTTAAAATGATGTCTGAAATGATGAAAAAGATGTCTAAAGGAAATATCAAGGGTATGTCTGATAAAGGAATACCACCAGAGCTATTTAACCAATTAAAATAATAAAAGGAGAAGATATGTTAAAACTAAGATTATCAAGAGGAGGAACAAAAAAACGTCCAGTATATAAAGTCGTAGTAGCTGATAGTCGATTTGCAAGAGATGGAAGATTTATTGAGAAGGTTGGTTTTTTTAATCCTCTTTTACCCAAAGATAAAAAAGAAAGAGTAGGTCTTGAGGCTGAAAGAATTAAATATTGGCTTGGACAAGGAGCCAAACCAACAACAAGAGTTGCAAGGATTTTGGGAGAAAATGAATTAATGCCAATGCCTGTAAATGGCAATAACCCTAATAAAGCTATTCCGAAAAAAGAAAGAAATAAAAAAGAAGAAGATAAAACTGAAGCTCCTAAGGCAGACGCAGCACCAACAGCAGAAGCTCCAAAGGAAGAAGCTCCTAAGGCAGACGCAGCACCAGCAGCAGAAGCTCCAAAGGAAGAAGCTCCTAAGGCAGACGCAGCAGAAGCTCCAAAGGAAGAAAAAAAATAATCTAAATATTATTTATGTGGCAAGCTCAAGTGTTTACACTTTATCCAGAAGTTTTTCCTGGTCCTCTGTCTAAAGGATTGTATGGAAAAGCTATGTCTAAAAAGTTATGGAATTTAAAAGTTGTCAATATAAGAGATGCAGCTGAAGATAAACATAAAACTGTAGATGACACACCTTATGGAGGTGGATCAGGAATGTTACTTAAAGCAGACGTCCTTGCTAAATCAATAGATCAAAATAAAATAGAAGGTGAAAAAATTTTGTATTTGTCTCCAAAAGGAAAAAAATTTGATCAAAGCTATGCAAAAAAATTGGCGACCACAAAATCTTTATCACTTATTTGTGGTCATTTTGAAGGAGTTGACGAGAGAGTATTATCCACAAGAAACATAGAAGAAATCAGTATAGGAGACTATATTTTATCTGGAGGCGAAACAGCTGCATATGTTGTTATTGACAGTGTGCTCAGGCTTTTACCTGGGGTATTAGGAAACGACAATTCTAAGATCGAAGAAACTTTTGAAAATGGTCTATTAGAGTATCCGCAATATACAAAACCTCAAATTTGGGAGGAAAAATCAGTACCAGATGTACTATTATCAGGTGATCATAGTAAAATTAAAGACTGGCGTTTGTCTCAATCTGAGGCTATAACACGCGTCCGAAGACCAGATTTATGGGAAAAATATAAGAAAAACTAATTTGATTATTGCTAACATGAAAAATATTGAGGAAATAAACCAACATAACGTAAAGAAAATTCTTTCTGAGAAAAAAATTCCAGATTTTTATCCAGGTGATGTTGTTAAGGTTGGTGTAAGAATTACTGAAGGTAAAAAAGACAGAATCCAATATTTTGAAGGTGTTTGTATTGCAAAAAAAAGTAGAGATTTAAACTCTTCTTTTACAGTAAGAAAGATTTCCTTCGGAGAAGGAGTTGAAAGAACTTTTCCATTATATGGAACATTAATTGACTCAATTAAAGTAATAAGATCTGGTAAAGTAAGAAGAGCAAAATTATACTATCTTCGAGATAGAACAGGTAAATCTGCAAGGATTGCTGAAAAAATAAGAAAAAAAATTGGCATTGATATTGATTTTAAACCAGAGTCGGTTACAGCAGAAAACTTGGCCCCAGTAGCTGAAGTTCCAGAGAAAGAAGCTCCTAAAACAGAAGCAGCTCCAGTAGAAGCAGCTCCAGTAGAAGCAGCTCCAGTAGAAGCAGCTCCAGTAGTAGAGAAGAAAAAAGAAGAAACAAAATCAGAAAATATTAAAAAAAAAAAATAATTTTTTAAATGGCTAAAACCCTTTACGATAAATTATGGAATGATCATTTAGTTGATCAACAAAAGGACGGAACCTCTTTAATTTTTGTAGGTAGACATCTCGTCCACGAAGTTACAAGCCCACAAGCATTTGAAGGTTTGAGAAATTCTAGTAGAAAAGTAAGACACCCAAATTTAACATTAGCTGTTGCTGATCATAACGTACCAACCACAGACAGATCAAAAGGTATTTCTGACCAGGAGTCAAAAATTCAAGTTGATACTTTAGCAGCTAATTGTAAGGAGTTTGGCATTCAACTTTTTGGAATGGATGATAAAAGACAAGGTATAGTTCATATAATTGGACCGGAACAAGGTTTTACTCAGCCAGGAACAGTAATAGTTTGTGGAGATAGCCATACAGCAACCCACGGTGCATTTGGCGCTTTAGCATTTGGAATAGGAACTTCAGAAGTTGAACATGTTTTAGCAACTCAAACATTAGTTCAGAAAAAAGGAAAAAATTTCAGAATTAATGTTAACGGAAAGCTACCACTAGGGGTTACGTCTAAAGATGTAATTTTACAAATTATTGGAAAAATAGGTACTGCAGGTGGTACAGGTTATGTTCTGGAATATGCAGGTGATGTAATTAAATCACTAACAGTTGAACAAAGAATGACTATTTGTAATATGACAATAGAAGCTGGTGCGAGAGCAGGCTTGATAGCCCCAGATGAAAAAATTTTTGAGTATTTAAGAGGTAAACCAATGTCACCTAAAGGTGAAAGTTGGGATAAGGCATTAGAAGAATGGAAACAATTAAAATCTGACGATAATGCAGTTTTTGATAAAGAAATAAACATAAATGGTAATGAAATATCACCAATGATAACATGGGGAACTTCACCAGAGGATGTTATTACAATTGAACAAAAAGTTCCAAATCCTAAAAATGAGACAGATGAAGACAAAAAAAATTCTTTAGAGAGGTCTTTGAAATACATGGGTCTAAAGCCTGATATGGCTGCCACAGATATCAAGATAGATAAAGTTTTTATAGGAAGTTGCACAAATGGAAGAATTGAAGATTTAAGAGAAGCTGCTAAAATTTTAAAAGATAAAAAAATTTCTTCACATGTTGAGGCGATGGTAGTTCCAGGATCAGGCCTTGTAAAAGAACAAGCAGAGCAAGAAGGATTAGATAAAATTTTTATCCAATCAGGATTTGATTGGAGAGAACCTGGTTGTTCAATGTGTTTAGCGATGAATGCTGATAAACTTAAGCCGGAGGAGAGATGTGCCTCTACATCAAATAGAAATTTTGAGGGAAGACAAGGAAGAGGTGGCAGAACACATTTAGTAAGTCCTGGAATGGCTGCTGCTGCAGCAATCTCTGGTAATCTTGAAGACGTGAGAAAGTTTCAAGACTAATGCAAAAATTCAGTAAATTAAAGAGTATTCCGGCATACCTATCAACAGCAAATGTTGATACTGACATGATTATTCCTAAGCAATTTTTAAAAACTATTAAACGAACAGGACTTGGAAAAAATTTATTTTTTGAGATGCGATACGATGATCAGGGTCTAGCGATAAGTGATTTTGTATTAAATAAAGATCCATACAATAATTCTAAAATATTAATAGCAGGTAAAAATTTTGGCTGCGGTTCTTCTCGAGAGCACGCACCTTGGGCTTTATTAGATTTTGGAATTACTTGCGTTATAAGCTCAAGTTTCGCAGATATTTTTCATAATAATTGTTTCAAGAACGGAATTTTACCAGTAACTCTTGATGAAGAAAAAATTAAAGAATTATCTGAATACGCAAATAGAAAAGAAGAAATTTCTATCGATTTAATTGAGGAAAAAGTTCTTTATGGTAACAATGAGGTTACCTTTAAAGTAGATCCATTTAAAAAAAAATGCTTACTTGAGGGATTAGATGAAATTGCCTTATCTCTTAATAAATCAAATAAAATTGAAAGTTTTGAAAATAATTTAAAGTCTAAAAAGCCTTGGATTTTTAATGATTAAGGTAAAAAAAAGAAAAATTCTTTTATTGCCTGGTGATGGTATTGGTCCAGAGGTAATAGGTGAAGTTAGAAAAATTATTAACTGGTTTAATGATAAGAAATCCCTTGATTTTGAAATAGATGAAGATCTTGCTGGAGGTTGTTCCTTTGACAAACATGGTACACCAATTACTGATGAAGTATTTTACAAAGCTTTAGAAAGTGAAGTTGTTATGTTAGGTGCAGTAGGTGGACCTAAGTGGGATGAAGTTGAATTTTCAAAAAAACCTGAAAGAGCATTATTAAAATTAAGAAAAGAATTAAAGCTATTTGCAAATTTACGTCCAGCAATTTGTTTTGAACAACTAGTAAGTGCTTCAACTTTAAAACCAGAAGTAGTGTCGGGTTTAGACATAATGATTGTTAGAGAGCTTACAGGTGGAATATATTTTGGTGAACCAAGAGGAATTAAACCAATTGAGAACGGAGAGAGAAAAGGAATAAATACCCATACATATACGACTAGTGAAATTGTAAGGGTAGCACGTATCGCATTTGATCTAGCAAGAAAAAGATCAAATAAAGTAACTTCCTGTGAAAAATCAAATGTTATGGAAGCTGGACAGTTATGGAAGGAAGAAGTTCAAGAACTTCATGATAAAGAATTTAAAGATGTGGAATTAAGCCATATGCTCGCTGACAATTGTGCAATGCAGCTATTAAGAAATCCTAAACAATTTGACGTAATTGTAACTGATAATTTATTTGGTGATATGCTTTCAGATCAAGCTTCAATGCTAACAGGTTCTTTAGGCCTATTACCATCAGCATCTTTAGGTGCAAAAAATAAGGATGGAGAAATGAGAGCCATGTACGAACCTATTCATGGTTCAGCACCTGATATTGCTGGTAAATCTATAGCAAATCCTATTGCTTCTATTTTAAGTTTTGCTATGGCCCTAAGATATTCTTTAGACTTAGATAATGAGGCTGATGCATTAGAAAAAGCAGTACAGCAGGTATTAAATGATGATTTAAGAACTAAAGATATTCTATCAGATGGAATGAAAGAGGTATCAACTTCAGCAATGGGTGATGCGATAATTTCAAAATTGCAATAAATCTATAATTATTCTAAGCTTTTAAAATGCCAAGTTATACAGCTCCAGTAAAAGATATGATGTTTCTTTATGAAAAGTTAAGAGACAATAAAAACTATAATGAATTAGAAAAATACAATGAAGTTAATTCTGATTTAGTAAAAGATATTTTAGAGGAAGCAGCTAAAATAAATCAAAATTTAATATTACCACTTGCAAAAATAGGAGATGAAAATCCTGCAGTGTTGGAAAATGGAGTTGTTAGAACTCCCCCTGGTTATAAAGAGGCGTACCAAAAATATATTGAAGATGGATGGACATCATTATCATGTGATCCAAAATATGGCGGTCAAGGGATGCCTAAAACTGTAAGCGCTTTTTTCGACGAAATGTTATCATCTGCAAGCTTATCCTTTAAACTTTATAGCGAATTAAGCATTGGGGCTTATAATTGTATTAATCACCATGCTACAGATGAAATAAAGAATAAATACTTACCAAAAATGGTTGAAGGTAAATGGAGTGGCACAATGTGTTTAACGGAACCAGTTTGTGGAACTGATTTAGGACTTCTAAAAACAAAAGCTGAAAAACAAACTGATGGAACATATAAACTAAGTGGTCAAAAAATATTCATAACCTCTGGTGATCAGGATTTGACAGAAAATATAATTCATTTGGTAATTGCTAGAGCTACAGACTCTCCTGCTGGAACTAAAGGCATAAGTTTATTTTTAGTCCCTAAGTTTATAGTTAACGAGGATGGAACTATTGGCCCAAGGAATGGGGTATCAACAGGATCAATTGAAAGTAAAATGGGTATAAAGGGTTCGGCTACCTGTGTTTTAAATTTCGATGATGCAACTGGTTATATGATTGGAGCTAAAGACAAAGGTTTAAGCGCGATGTTCACAATGATGAATTTAGAGAGAATAGTAGTTGGGATACAGGGTTTAGGCCTATCCGAAATTGCTTATCAGAACTCACTTGCATATGCTAAAGAGAGAAAACAAGGAAAAACAAATAATACCAAGTCAACTAATGGTGCAGATTTTATAATTGAACATGCTGATATAAGAAAATCTTTACTAAACATGAAATCAATAATTGAGGGAGAAAGAGCATTATGTTTTTGGTTATCTCAACAAACAGAGGTTAGCCTTTATCACCCTGAAGAAAAAATAAAACAAGAAGCATCTGATTATGTTTCATTAATGACACCAGTAGTAAAATCATTATTTACTGATTTAGCTATGGAAATAACAAATGACGCAATGCAAATCCATGGTGGGTACGGGTATACAAAAGATCAAGGAATTGAGCAACTATATCGAGATAATCGTATTACTCCTATTTATGAGGGAACAAACTCAGTTCAGGCAGCTGATTTAGTATTTAGAAAATTATCGAATAAAAATGGCAATGTAATTGCTAGATTCTTAGACATGATTAAGTCTGAGTGTGAAAGTAAAAAAGGAAAAGTTGAAACTTTTTCAAAAGAATTAAATCATTACCTAGATATATTATCCAAGTTTACAGGCTGGATCAGTGATCAAAGTAAAATTGAAAAAGATGATGTAAGTGCAGCAGCAAATGATTATTTAAGAACACTTGGATATATTTCAATTGCGTATTCTTGGATAAAAGTTTTAGAAGTTAGTTTTAATGACTATGAGAATAATAAAGACTTTTACTCTGATAAAATCAATACAGCTAAATTTTATTTTGAAAAAGTATTGCCTAGAGCAGAATATCATTATAAATCCGCAATTTCTGGAAGCTCAAATATAATGAAATTTAATTTTATTTAGCAATGAGTCATTATGATACTAATTTGGACAAAAACCAAGCTAATCATGTTCCGTTAACTCCTTTAACATTTTTAAAAAGAGCAACAGAAATTTATCCAAACTATGAAGCGATAGTATATGAAGACAGAAATTATACTTGGAGTGAAGTTTACAAAAGAGTGGTAAAATTTGCCAGTGCATTGTCTAAAATTGGTATTAAAAAGGGTGATACTGTTTCATTCTTAGCATTTAATACACCTGAAATATTTGAAGCACACTACTCTGTTCCTATGACAGGAGCAGTTTTAAATACAATTAATATTAGATTAGATGCAAACACGATTGCATATATTTTAAATCATAGTGATGCAAAAGTTTTAGTCGTTGATAGACAGCTACATATAGAAGTTAAAAAAGCTCTAAAAACTTTAGACAAAAAAATTACAATTATAGATATAAATGACAAATATGCCGACCAATCAAAGTGTGAAAAAATTGGTGAGTATGAATATGAAAATTTTTTAAATACTGGGGATGAAAATTATAACTGGCAAATGCCTGACGATGAATGGCAGTCTATTTCTTTAAGCTATACCTCAGGCACAACAGGAAATCCAAAAGGTGTAGTTTATCATCATAGAGGTGCTTATTTAATGTCTACAGGAAGTTCTGTTGCATGGAATATGCCTAACCGACTAAATTTTTTAACAATTGTACCAATGTTTCATTGTAATGGCTGGTGTTACCCATGGACGATCCCAATGTTGAATGGAAGGACTATTTGTTTAAGAAATATAGATATTAAAAAAATATTTGAACTAATTGATAAATACGATGTAACGCATTTTGGTGGAGCACCTATTGTTTTAAACATGATTACGGGTGCACCAGAAGCTGATAGAAAAAAATTAAAGAATAAAGTTTATGTTTTGACTGCAGGAGCGCCTCCCCCTAGTATAATATTTAAAAAAATGAAAGCTTTGGGTTTTGAGGTAATGCATGTTTATGGACTTACAGAAACATATGGACATGTTACCCAATGTGCTTGGAATGATGAGTGGAATGACTTTGATGAGGATAAACAAAATGAAATTAAAGCAAGGCAGGGAGTAAGATATCCAAATACTGAAGGCGTAACAATATTAGATCCTGAAACTATGAAAGAAGTTCCAAAGGATGGTAAAACTATTGGTGAAATAATGATTAGAGGTAATGTAGTAATGAAGGGATACTTTAAAGATAAAGATGCTACAGATAAGGCTATGAAGGGTGGCTGGTTTCACACTGGAGATCTAGCTGTGATGCATCCTGATGGATATGTAAAGATACAAGATAGATCTAAAGATATAATTATTTCTGGAGGAGAAAATATTTCTTCGATTGAAATTGAAAATACTCTTTCTAAACATCCATCAGTTTCTATTGCAGCTGTAGTTGCAAAACCTGACGAGAAATGGGGCGAAGTTCCATGTGCTTTTATTGAAATGGTAAAAGACAAACCAGCAAGTGAAAAAGAATTAATTGATTTTTGTAAAGAAACTTTAGCAGGATTTAAAGTACCAAAAAAAGTAATTTTCTGTGAGCTACCAAAAACCTCTACAGGAAAAATTCAGAAGTTTGAACTAAGAAAACAATTCTAGGTAATTATTTGATTTTCCAAGTAGAAAACAAAAATGTCTATGCATCAGACGCAGGTCAAGGCATTGATCCAAAAAAGGAAACAATTGTATTTTTGCATGGGAGTGGCATGTCACATATTATTTGGTCTTTAACGGAGCAATTTTTTTCAAATCAAAATTTTAATGTTTTATCAATAGATTTACCTGGACATGGAAATTCCGATGGTCCATGTATTAATACTATAGAAAAAATAACAGATTGGTTAGAAAAAGCATTTATTCAGTTAAATTTAAATGATTTAGTTTTAATTGGACACTCTCAGGGATGTTTAGAAATTTTAGAATTTGCTCATAAATACCCAAATAGAATAAAAAAATTAATTTTTGTTGGTGGTTCGTATAAAATGCCAGTTCATCCAGATTTAATTGAATTAGCAAAAAATGGTGACTCAGATGCTGTTAAATTGATGATGAAGTGGGGGTATGAGGGTTCAAAAAAATTTATTGGTGGCAATCCAATTGAAAGAATAATTCAATCACCCCGAGATATCAGCGAAATATTAGCTGTTGATCTTATTGCATGTAACAATTATTCCAAAGGTAAAGAGGCTGCTAGTTCAATAAATTGTCCTAGCATGTTTATATTTGGTGCCCTTGACAAGATGGTAAACATTGAAGTAGGAAAAAAATTTTCAAATCTTGTAAAAAATTCGTCTACTCACGTTTTCGAAGGTTGTGGTCATATGATTATGATTGAAAAAGCATTTGAAATGAGAGAAAAGGTCCTAGAATTTTTAAAAAAATGAAAAACTTTTCTATTGCAAAATCAAGAAGATTACGGAGTACACCGTATACTGACAGAATCGAAGCTCATGGTGTGAGTAGCTACACAGTTTATAATCATATGTTACTTCCAGCATCCTTTAAATCATTAGAGAGTGATTATCATCACTTAAAAAAATATGTCCAAGTTTGGGACGTCGCAGCAGAAAGGCAAGTTGAAATTTCTGGAAAAGACTCATCAAAATTAGTTCAACTAATGACATGTAGAGATCTATCTAAATCAAAAGTTGGAAAATGTTATTATGCTCCATTAATTGATAATGATGGACTTTTAGTCAATGACCCAATAATTAACAAACTTGCAGAGGACAAATGGTGGTTATCTATAGCTGATGCAGATGTAATATTTTTTGCAAAAGGTCTTGCAGCTGGTAATAAATTTGAAGTTGAAATAAATGAGCCAAACGTAAACATCTTAGCCGTTCAAGGGCCTATGTCAAATGACTTAATGTCAAAATTATTTGGTGATGAGATTAGAAAATTAAAATTTTTTAACTTCGATTATTTTGAACTGAAGGGCCATAAATATTTTATTGCAAGATCTGGATGGTCAAAACAAGGTGGATTTGAAATCTATGTTGATAATGACATCGCGGGACAGAATTTATATGATTATTTATTTGAGGCTGGAAAAGAATTTAATGTAAAGCCAGGTTGCCCGAACTTAATTGAGAGAATAGAAGGCAATCTGTTGTCTTATGGAAATGATTTTGACAACAGGGATAATCCATTTGAAGCAAATTTTGATAAATTTATTCATTTAGACAGCGATGTTGATTTTCTAGGTAAAGAAAAACTTAAAAAGATAAAAGATCAAGGAATAACTAGAAAACTCATGGGTGTAAAAATTGAACACAATAAAATTGATATGTATTGTGAAAAAACTTTATTTGATGATAACAAAAAAATAGTTGGATATGTTAGATCAGCCACATATTCTCCCACATTTAATAGAGTCGTTGGAATTGCAATGGTTAATAAACCCTACTGGAATACAAAAAAACAGTTTAATATAGAGATAAATGAAAAAATATATGTGGGTACTGTTTGTGATTTACCCCTCGTTTAAAACTAAAAGTAATTTGGCCATATGAACATTGCAATAGTTGGTGCAACAGGAAATGTTGGTAGAAAAATAATAGAAATATTAGAGAAGAAACAAATAAATATTGAAAATCTTTTTTTGCTAGCTTCAAAAAATAGTGAAGGAAAAAAAATTAATTATAAGGGAAAAGAACACACAGTTATCGATCTTGAAAAATTTGATTTTTCCTCTGTTAAAATCGCTTTTTTTGCAGCAGGAAGTGGGGTAGCTGAAAAATGGGCTCATGTTGCTGCTGAAAAAACTATTGTAATCGATAATTCAAAATATTTTAGAAAAGATCCTGATATTCCATTAATCGTACCCGAAGTTAATTCAAAAAAATTATCTGATGTAAAAAATAAAAATATTATTGCTAATGCTAATTGTTCAGTGATTCCAGTTGTTGTGGCTTTAAAACCTTTGCATGACTTGTATAATATAAATCGTATAGTTGCATCTACATATCAGTCAGTATCAGGAGCAGGTAAATCAGCTATGGATGAATTATTGTCTCAAACAGAGGATTATTTTAAAAATAAAGAAATAGATTCAAAAAATTTTACTAAGCAAATAGCATTTAATGCAATTCCTCATATTGATAGTTTTTTAGAAAATGGTTACACAAAAGAGGAACAAAAAACTACTGACGAAATTAAAAAAATTTTAGATAAAAAAATCAAAGTAACTTCTACTTGTGTGAGGATACCCGTTCTTGTTTCTCACTGTATTAGCGCAAATGTAGAATTTAATAAAAAATGTGATTTGGATGAAATAAGAAAGGTTCTATCTACATCCCCTGGGTGCAAGGTTATTGATGAACATCAGGATGGGGGTTACATAACACCAGTAGAAGCTGAGGATAAATTTGAAACTTTTATTTCAAGAATAAGATTGGACGAGTCTCGTGAAAATACAATAAATTTGTGGATCGTATCAGATAATTTAGTAAAAGGGGCGGCATTGAACGCAGTACAAATTGCTGAAAGTTTGATTACAAATGATTTTTATGGAAAATAAAAAACCTTTATCACCACATATACAAATTTATAGATGGCATATTTCGTCTTTAGTATCCATTTCCCACCGTATAACTGGAATTATTAATATTATCTCTATTTGTTTTATTTGCTTATGGTCCTCATTACTTATTTTGGGTGAAAGCAACTACAATATGATAAATTTTTTTCTAAGTTCTATTTTTGGTAAATTTATTACTTTAGGTATTGTTTGGTCATTTAGTTTTCAAATATTAAGTGAGATAAGACATCTTATTATGGATATGGGTTATGGATTTGAGTTACAAACAACAAAATTTACTGGTCTATTAGTTATCTTTGGCTCATTTATTTTAACTGTTGCAATATACTTAATTGGTAAATTTTTTTTAATATGAACGTTTCAACAAAAAAGTGGATTTTTATAAAGATATCTTCAGCAATTCTAATCCCACTCATGCTGTGGTTTATAATAAATTTTGTATCTATTTATGATCAGTCATATTCAGAGGTGTTGAATTTTTTTACTAGTAAATTAAATAAGTTATTATTCAGTTTATTTATTATTTTTGCATTTTTTTTCTCTTCTTTAACTATAAGTGAGGTTTTTGAGGACTATATTAGTAATGAAAAAACCAAAAATGTCGCAAACAGACTGCTATATATTTCTGCTATAAGCATTTCATTTTTAACAATAATAATTATATTTAATCTTAAATAATGAGTGCTTATAATATTATAGATCATGAATATGACGTAGTTGTTCTTGGAGCAGGAGGATCGGGCCTAAGAGCTGCAGTTGGATTGAGTGAAGCAGGTTTAAAAACTGCTTGTATTTCAAAAGTTTTTCCTACTAGAAGTCATACGTCAGCTGCCCAAGGTGGTATCTCGGCTGCTTTAGGAAATATGGGTGAGGATGACTGGAGATGGCATATGTACGATACTGTAAAAGGTGCCGATTGGCTTGGGGATCAGGATAGTATTGAGTATTTATGCAAAGAAGCACCAAAGGCTGTTTTAGAGTTAGAGAAATATGGAGTTCCTTTTAGTAGAACTGAAGAGGGAAAAATATATCAAAGACCATTTGGTGGAATGACAAAAAACTACGGAAATGGAATTGTTCAAAGAACTTGCGCGGCAGCAGATAGAACAGGACATGCAATTTTACACACTCTTTACGGGCAGGCTCTTAAACATAATACAGAATTTTTTATAGAGTATTTTGCATTAGATTTATTAATGAAAGATGGTGAATGTAAAGGATTAATAGCTTGGAATTTAAATGATGGAACAATCCATAGGTTTAGAGCACATACAGTAATTATTGCAACAGGCGGATATGGTAAAGTATATTATTCTGCAACATCTGCACATACTTGTACTGGAGATGGAAATGCAATGGTGTTGAGAGCAGGTTTGCCTTTACAAGATATGGAATTTGTTCAATTTCATCCAACAGGAATATACGGTCATGGTACTTTGATTTCAGAAGGTGTAAGAGGCGAAGGTGGATACTTAGTAAATTCTAAGGGTGAAAGATTCATGGAGAGATATGCTCCAAATGCTAAAGATCTAGCATCAAGAGATGTGGTTAGCAGATCAATGTCTATAGAAATTAATGAAGGTAGAGGCGTAGGAAAAGAACAAGATCACGTTCATTTACATTTAAGTCACTTAGATAAAAGTGTAATTGAGGATAGGTTGCCAGGTATTACTGAGGCAGCAAGATTATTTGCAAATGTAGATGTAACTAAGGAGCCAATCCCGGTTGTTCCTACTGTACATTATAATATGGGTGGAATTCCAACCAATTATAAAGCTGAGGTTTTAACAGTTAATGGATCACAGAAAACAGTACCAGGCTTGATGGCAATTGGAGAGGCAGCATGTGTATCGGTCCACGGAGCAAATAGACTTGGCTCCAATTCCCTAATTGATCTTGTTGTTTTTGGAAGAGCAGCAGCAAAAAGAGCGGCTGAGTTAATAAAACCAGGAACTCCACATGAGGAAATCCCAGAGAATGAAACTCAAAAATGTTTAGATAGATTTGATAGACTTAGAAATGCCCAAGGAGAAAATAGTACTGCAGAATTAAGGCTTGCAATGCAAAAAACTATGCAATCAAAATGTGCTGTTTTTAGAACTGAAAAGAATTTAAAAGAAGGCGTTAATGAAATTAGAAAAACATATGATAGTATGGATTCAATTTCGGTAAAAGATAGATCTTTAGTTTTTAATACTGATCTAGTTGAAACTTTAGAATTAGATAATTTAATTAGACAAGCTGTAACTACAGTAGACTCAGCATATCACAGAAAAGAAAGTAGAGGAGCTCATGCCAGAGAAGATTATCCAAAGAGAGATGATCAAAAATTTATGCAGCACACTCTTGCTTGGTGGGATGGAAAGAACTCTAAGATAACTTACAGACCAGTTCATAATTCTACTTTAACTAATGACGTTCAGTACTTCCCCCCACAAGAAAGAGTTTACTAAATGGTTCAGATAAGTTTACCTCAAAATTCTAAGGTAAATAAAGGTAAATACTTCGAAGATAAAACTGGTTCAAAAAACATTCGTAGAGTCAATGTATATAGATGGGATCCATCTACAGAAGAAAATCCAAGAATTGATACCTATGAAGTTGACATGGATAATTGTCCTTCAAAAGTTTTAGATATTTTAAACAAAATTAAAAATGAAATAGATCCAACCTTGGCATATAGAAGGTCTTGTGCTCATGGTGTTTGTGGTTCATGTGCAATGAATATGGGTGGTAAAAATGGTCTTGCTTGTACAAAACCTCATGCTGAAATTGACGGCGATATAGATATTTATCCTTTGCCTCATTTAAAAGTGAAGAAAGACTTAATAGGAGACTTGGATGGTCTTTATAAACAGTATGAGTCTATTGAGCCTTGGTTGAAAAATAACTCTTCTAAAGAATCAACAGAAATTTTTCAATCTAAAGAGGATAGAGCAAAATTAGATGGTGCTTATGAATGTATTATGTGTGCATGCTGTTCGACTTCGTGTCCAAGTTATTGGTGGAATGGTGACAAATATTTAGGACCAGCAGTACTTTTACAAGCTTATAGGTGGATAGTTGATAGTCGAGATGACGAGAGAAAAGCACGATTAAAAAAAGTTGCTGATGAACTAAAACTTTATAGATGTCATACTATTCTAAATTGTACCAGTGCTTGTCCTAAAGGGCTAAATCCAGCAAAAGCAATTGCTGAAATCAAGAAAATGTTAGCTACAGCTAATGTTTAAATAGACTAATAAGTATTTTTGTTTTAAAAGATCCTACTCATGAGGTTAATTGAACACTTTGTTGGCGGAAAATTATTTTCAGGTTCTTCTGATAGAAAAAGTAAAGTTTTTAATCCAGCTACAGGTGAGCAAGAGTCTGAAGTTAAGTTAGCTTCAAAATCAGATTTAGATCAAGCAGTTGAAATTGCTAAAAAAGCATTTGAAACATGGTCTATAAAGCCTGCTCTTCAAAGAGCGAGAGTAATGTTTAAATTTAAAGAACTAATTGAAAAAAATTCTGATGAATTGACAAAACTAATTGTTTCTGAACATGGAAAAGTTTTTGAGGATGCCAGAGGCTCTTTAACAAGAGGACTTGAGGTTGTTGAATTTGCTTGTGGAATACCTCATTTATTAAAGGGTGAATTTTCTGAAAATGTTGGAACAAATGTTGACAGTTGGTCAATGAGACAGCCTTTAGGAGTGGTTGCAGGGATTACTCCATTTAATTTTCCTGCTATGGTTCCAATGTGGATGTTTCCAATAGCAATCGCTTGTGGAAATACTTTTATCTTAAAGCCATCTGAAAAGGATCCTTCATGTTCTATTATGTTAGCACAATTGCTTACAGAAGCAGGTCTTCCAGAGGGTGTGTTTAATGTAGTGAATGGTGACAAAGAGTCTGTAGATGCAATATTGGAGAACTCAGATATTAAAGCAGTAAGTTTTGTGGGCTCAACTCCAATTGCAAAATATATTTATGAAAACTCAGCAAAAAATGAAAAGAGAGTTCAAGCACTAGGCGGTGCTAAAAATCATTTGGTGGTAATGCCAGATTGTGATTTAGATGGAGCAGTTAATGGTTTAATGGGTGCAGCTTATGGTTCTGCGGGAGAAAGATGTATGGCCCAATCAGTTGCAGTTGCTGTTGGTGATATTGGAGATGAGCTTGTTTCAAGATTATCTAAAAAAGCTGAAGCTTTAAAAGTTGGCCCTGGAATGGATAAAGCATCTGAAATGGGTCCTTTGGTAACAAAAGAACACCTAGAAAGAGTTAGAGGATATGTAGATTTAGGTGTTAAAGAGGGTGCTAAACTGGTTGTTGATGGAAGAAATCTTAAACTTCAAGGTTATGAGAATGGATTTTATATTGGTGGTTGTTTATTTGATCATGTCAATAAAGATATGAGAATATACAAAGAGGAAATATTCGGCCCAGTATTATCAGTTGTAAGAGTTAAAACTTTTGAAGAAGCTACAAAATTAATAAATGATCATGAATATGGAAATGGAGTAAGTATTTATACTAGAGATGGAGATGCTGGAAGAACATTCGCTAGCAAAATTCAGGTAGGTATGGTTGGTATTAACGTACCTATACCAGTGCCGATGGCCTTTCATAGTTTTGGAGGCTGGAAAAGATCTTTATTTGGAGATAGTGCAATGCACGGTATGGAAGGAATAAAATTTTATACAAAACTTAAAACAGTAACATCTAGGTGGCCTTCTGGTATCCGTTCAAATGCGGAATTTGTAATGCCAACAATGAAATAAAAGGAAAATAATGACAAAAATATCTTTGATTGGTGCAGGCCAAATTGGTGGAACTCTTGCTCACTTAATTGGTACAAAAGAATTAGTAAAAGAAGTAGTGTTATTTGATGTAGCGAGCGGTATTGCAAAAGGAAAAGCTTTAGATATAGCCCAATCTTCATCTGTAGATGGTTTTAATGTTAAATTTTCAGGCACTGATAATTACAAAGATATTAAGGACTCAGATGTAATAATTATTACTGCAGGTGTACCTAGAAAACCAGGAATGAGTAGAGACGATTTACTAGGAATAAATTTAAAAATTATTAAACAAGTTGCTGAAGGAGTTAAACAAAACTCCCCAAATGCTTTTGTTATATGTATTACTAATCCATTAGACGTGATGGTTATGGCATTTCAAAAATTTTCTAGTTTACCAGCCAATAAAGTTGTGGGCATGGCAGGTATATTGGATAGTTCTAGATTTAAATTATTTTTATCTTTAGAATTAAACGTACCAGTTAAAGAGATTGAGGCGATGGTGATGGGTGGACATGGCGATACAATGGTCCCTATGCCAAGATTTACAAAAGTCTCTGGCCGACCTTTACTTGATTTAGTCAAAGATGGAAAAATATCTCAAGAAAGACTTGAAGAAATAAATCAACGAACAAGAGATGGGGGAGCTGAGATAGTTAAGTTTTTAGAGAAAGGTTCTGCGTTCTATGCTCCTGCAGCATCAGGTGTTCAAATGGCTGAAGCATATTTAAATGATCAAAAAAAATTGTTACCATGTGCGGTCCAATTAAATGGAGAGTACAGTGTAAATAATGTTTATGCTGGAGTGCCTGTAATCATTGGAAAAAATGGTGTTGAAAAAATTGAGGAAGTCAGTTTAGATGATAATGAGAAAAAAGAGTTTATGCATTCAATAGAGGCAGTAAAAGCTCTTTGGGAAGCTGCATCAAAAATAGATCCTGATCTTTCCAAATAAAAATGAACATACACGAGCATCAAGCAAAACAAATCTTAAAAAAATATGGTGCAGTAGTCCCAGAAGGAGTATTTGCTTTAAATGTTCAGGAACTACTTGAGAAAGTAAAATCACTTAAAACTGAAAAATACGTTCTCAAAGCACAAATACATGCTGGTGGAAGAGGAAAAGCCGGAGGTGTAAAAATTTTAAATACAATTGATGAGCTAGAATTAGCAGCTAAAGAGTTGCTCGGTAAAACACTTATTACTCATCAAACAGGCCCAGAGGGAAGAGAAGTTAAAAGATTATATGTTGAAGAGTCCTCAAACATAGAAAAAGAATTTTATTTATCGTGTCTTGTGGATAGAGCTAGTTCAAAAATTGCTTTCATATCAAGTGATCAAGGAGGTATGGATATTGAGGAAGTAGCGAGTAAAACACCAGAAAAAATTTTAACTACAAAAGTTAATATTAATGAAGAAATTTCAAATACTGATTGTGAAAAAATTATAAAAATTTTCGATTTAAATAATGATACAAAAAACCAAGCTATAAATTTAATCAAATCAATTTATAAAATGTTTATAAGTACTGATGCTAATATGGTTGAGGTCAATCCTTTGATTTTGACAAAAGAAGAAAAATTAGTTTGTTTAGATGCAAAAGTAAATTTTGACTCAAATGCCTTGTTCAGACATCCTGAAATTGTTGAGCTTAGAGACCTTAATGAGGAAGACTCAACAGAAATTGAGGCAAGCAAACATGATCTCGCTTATATAAAATTAGATGGAAGCATAGGCTGTATGGTCAATGGAGCAGGATTAGCAATGGCTACAATGGATATAATAAAATTATATGGAAAGGAGCCTGCCAATTTTTTAGATGTGGGAGGTGGTGCATCAAAAGAAAAAGTTTCTGCAGCTTTAAAAATTATTCTTTCTGATAAGAACGTTAAAGGTATCTTAATTAATATTTTTGGGGGAATTATGAGATGTGATGTGCTTGCACAAGGGGTAGTAGACGCTGCTAAGGAGATAAACATTAGTGTTCCTTTAGTGGTTAGACTTGCAGGTACAAATTTTAAGCAAGGTAAAGAAATACTCGATAGTTCTGGTTTGAAGTTAATATCAGCAGAAAATCTAGATGATGCAGCTAAAAAAATTGTTGAGGCTATAAAATAAATGTCAGTATTAGTAAATAAAAATACAAAAGTTATTTGTCAGGGCTTTACAGGATCTCATGGCACATTTCACTCTGAACAAGCAATAAAGTATGGGACAAATCTTGTAGGAGGAGTTACCCCTAAAAAAGGAGGCCAAAAACATTTAGAAAGACCGGTTTTCAACACAGTGTTAGAGGCAAAAAATGAGGTAGGTGCAGACGCTTCTATGATCTATGTTCCAGCAAAATTTGCAGCTGCTGCAATCATTGAAGCAATTGATGCATCAATAGATCTTATAGTTTGTATAACAGAAGGCATCCCAGTTCAGGATATGCTTAAAGTAAGACAAAGTTTGGCTAGCTCAAATAGTCGTCTTATCGGGCCAAACTGCCCAGGAATAATTACACCTGATGAATGTAAAATTGGAATAATGCCTGGAAATATTCATAAGAGAGGATCGGTTGGTATCGTTTCTAGATCAGGAACATTAACATATGAGGCAGTAGCACAAACTACTGAAAATGGACTGGGTCAGTCAACTTGTATTGGTATTGGAGGAGATCCAATTAACGGTACAAATTTTATAGATTGTTTAGATTTATTTTTAAATGATGATGAGACAGAGTCGATTTTAATGATTGGTGAAATAGGGGGTACAGCAGAGGAAGAGGCTTCAGAATTTGTCAAAAATCATAAAATTAAAAAACCTATAGTTGGATTTATAGCAGGAATTACAGCTCCGCCAGGTCGAAGAATGGGTCATGCAGGGGCTATTATTTCTGGAGGCAAAGGTGGGGCAAAAGATAAAATAAAAAAGATGGAAGAATGTGGGATTACAGTTGCAGAATCACCATCAATCATTGGAAAAACATTGTTTAATAAACTGTCTAATTGAAAAATACTATTAGAAGGATATATTAAGCAAAAAAGATGTCTTCATCAAAAAATCTTGAATTTGAAAAAACTTCATTCTTAAATAAGTCTAATAGTGCATTTATTGAAGAAATGTATCTTAAGTTTATCAATAAAGATTCTGAATTACCTGAGAGCTGGGTAAATTATTTTGAGGGTATAGGCGAAGAGATAAAAGTTATTGCTTCAGAAATAAATGGGCCATCTTGGGGGCCTTCCAAAGTAAAAATAGATATTGATGAATTACAAAAAAAAATAGAGATAGAAGATAACAATAAAGTAAATAATGAAAAAATAGATTCATCAGAAAAATTTAATTTTCAATTACTTGCAGACTCTAACAAAGACTCCATAAGTGCTGTAGCCTTAATACGTGCTTATAGATTGAGAGGACATTTATTAGCGAATTTAGATCCACTAGAAATGAGAGAATCAGATTATCTTGATGAATTACATCCTGAATTTTATGGTTTTAAAAAACAGAATTATGAAAAGAAAATTTTCTTAAATGGAGTAATTAATAAAAAATATGCAAATATTAAAGAAATACTAAAATTTTTAAAAAAAACATATTGTGGAAATATTGGTTATGAGTTTATGCATGTTTCAAATCCAGTTGAGAGAAAATGGTTTAGAGACAGAATAGAGCAAGATCAAAATGCTTTAAACTTTACCAAGAACGGTAAAGAGGCAATACTAAATAAACTTGTACAAGCGGAAGGTTTTGAAAAATTTTTAGCTACTAAATATGTTGGTACAAAAAGATTTGGTCTTGATGGAGGTGAAAGTTTAATACCAGCTCTTGAGCAAATAATTAAAATTGGTGGGCAAAATCAGATTAAAGAAGTTAAAATTGGAATGTCTCATAGAGGTAGACTTAATGTTTTGGCAAATGTGTTACAAAAATCATATAAAAGAATATTTAATGAATTTGCAGGGGAAGTAAGCTCAGACTCTGAGGAAAGTGCAGGAGATGTAAAATACCATCTTGGTGCATCTTCAGATAGACAGTTTGATGGAAACTCTGTTCACGTAAGTTTAACAGATAATCCCTCTCACCTAGAAGCTGTCAATCCTGTAGTTTTAGGACAAACAAGAGCAAAGCAATTTTTTCATAAAGATAAAGAAAGAAATAAAGTTATACCTATTCTTATTCATGGAGATGCTGCTTTTGCTGGACAAGGAGTGGTAGCAGAATGTTTTGCTATGTCAGGACTTCCTGGCCATAACACAGGCGGCACCATTCATATTATAGTAAATAATCAAATTGGTTTCACTACTAGTCCAAGATTTGCCAGGTCATCACCATACCCATCAGATGTTGCAAAGATGGTTGAAGCTCCAATTCTTCATGTGAATGGAGACGACCCGGAAGCAGTTGTTTATGCGACTAGAATTGCTACTGAATTTAGACTGAAGTTTAATAGAGATGTTGTAGTCGACCTAATTTGTTATAGAAGATTTGGACATAACGAAGGGGACGAACCTTCATTTACTCAGCCATTGATGTATAAAAAAATTAGAGCACATCCAAGTGTTTATAAGATATATGGAAACAAGTTAGTTAATGAAAATTCAATTACCCAAAATCTTTTAGATCAAAATGTTAAAGGATTTAAAGATTTGTTGGACGAACAATATAAAAGTGCAAAAGATTATAAACCTAAAATAGAATGGTTTGAGGGCTCATGGTCTAGATACAAACCATCTAAAGGCAAAGATAAAAGAGGTGTGACTGGTTTTGATGAACACAAACTTAAAGAAATATCAGATAGTATTAATACCATTCCTACTGAAATTAATATTCATAAAACTATTTCTAAAATTTTGAATATTAGAAAAAATTCAGTAGATAAAGGTTTTGATATTGATTGGTCTACAGCAGAAGCGCTAGCTTTTGGCTCTTTACTTGAAGAGGGTTACCCAGTTAGGCTCGTTGGTCAAGACTCTGGTAGAGGAACATTTAGTCAAAGACATTCAGTTTTAAGAGATCAGATTGATAATTCTAGATATATTCCATTAAACAATATTTCAAGTAAACAAAAAAAATTTGAAGTCGTTGATAGTTTTTTATCTGAACTTGCTGTTTTGGGATTTGAATATGGATATAGTTTAGTTGAACCTAATACATTAACTTTATGGGAAGCTCAATTTGGAGATTTTGCTAACGGTGCACAAGTTGTAATTGATCAATTTATAGCATCAGGAGAAAGAAAGTGGAATAGAGCTTCAGGGTTAGTGATGTTATTACCTCATGCCTATGAAGGACAAGGGCCAGAACATTCTTCTGCAAGATTAGAAAGATTTTTACAACTATGCTCAAATGACAATATGCAAGTATTAAACTGTACTACCCCTGCTAATTATTTTCATGCTTTACGAAGACAAATGCATAGAGATTTTAGAAAGCCATTAATAATTATGACACCAAAATCTTTATTAAGAAATAAGTTCTGTGTTTCAAATTTAAAAGATTTTAATAAAGAAAATACGTTTCATAGAATATTATGGGATCATGCAATTGATCCAAAAGTAGATGGTTTTATTGAGCTGAAAGATAGTTCAAAGATAAAAAAAGTAATTTTATGTTCTGGAAAAATATATTTTGATCTTTTGGATGCTAGAGAAAAACTAAAAAAAGATGATGTTATAATTTTTAGAATTGAACAATTATATCCTTTTCCAGCAAAAGCTCTTGTAAATGAGTTAAAACCATACGCAAAAAATGCAAATTTTTTCTGGTGCCAAGAGGAGCCTAAAAATATGGGTGCCTGGTTTTCAGTTAGAGATTATATCCAATGGACATTAGATAGTTTAAAGGCTAATAATAACAAAATTTCTTATATAGGAAGAAGCCCAGATGCAAGTCCAGCAACCGGATATGCCAAAAGGCACAATTCTCAACAACAAGAAATAATAAATAAGGTTTTTGAATAAATTGTAATGAGTGAAAAAATTGTAGTTCCTGCACTTGGTGAGAGTATAACTGAAGCAACAGTGGCTAAATGGTTAAAAAATGCAGGAGATTCTGTGGATGCAGATGAACCAATAGTTGAACTTGAAACAGATAAAGTAAATTTAGAAGTCCCCTCTCCAATAACAGGAGTATTAACTGAAATAAATTCTAAAGACGGGTCAGTAGTGGAAGTGGGAGCTTTACTAGGTTCTGTTTCTGAAAATGGCAGTGGCGTCAAACCCAGCACCACAAAGAATGAGGAACTTAAAAAACAAGAGATGGAACCTAGTGAAAATAACGTTATTAAATTAGACCCAATTAAAAAAGAGCCTAAAGTTTTTGAGGAGACTTTAAAAGTTGAGGAGCAAAGTGAAAAACCTTTAGTATTAACCGATGAAGTTGAAGATGCAGCACCAACGATTAACAATACTCAGAACCAAACATTGTCACCAGCTGTTCGTAAAATTGTTGCTGAAAACAAAATAGACCTAGCTACTGTTCAAGGTTCTGGAAAAGATGGGAGAGTTCTTAAAGGTGACTTGATAAGTATGATGGGAGCAAATCCAAAACCTTCAGAAAGAAAAATTCAATATGGTCAAGAAGAAAGAATCAAGATGACCAGACTTAGACAAACTATTGCTAAAAGATTAAAGCAAGCTCAAGAAAATGCAGCCTTACTAACAACATTCAACGAAGTCGACATGACAAATATTATGCAAATGAGAAAAGAAAATCAGGAAGATTTTCAATCTAGATATAACATTAAACTTGGCTTTATGTCGTTTTTTATGAAAGCATGTGTTGTCGCCCTAAAGAATTTTCCAGCAGTGAATGCAGAAATTGATGGCGATGAAATAGTTTACAAAAATTATTATAATATTAGTTTTGCAGTTGGAACTGACAAAGGTTTAGTCGTGCCAGTTTTAAGAAATGCAGACGAGTTATCTTTTGCTGATATCGAAAAAAATATTAAAGAAATTTCTGAAAAAGCAAAAGACGGAAAGTTAGTAATCGAGGATCTTCAAGGAGGAACATTCACAATAAGTAATGGTGGAGTTTATGGGTCTATGCTTTCAACACCTATATTAAACCTTCCACAATCTGGGGTACTAGGAATGCATAATATTGTTGAAAGACCTGCCGTTGTTGATGGAGAAATTAAAATAAGACCAATAATGTACTTAGCATTGTCGTATGATCATAGAATTATTGATGGTAAAGAGTCAGTTTCATTTCTTAAAATGATAAAGGAAAATTTAGAAGACCCAAGAAGGTTATTTTTGGATATTTAGATGGCAGAAAAATTTCAAGCAGTAGTTATTGGTGGTGGACCTGGGGGATATGTTTGCGCGATTAGACTTTCTCAACTAGGATTAAAAACAGCGTGCATAGAGTCTAGAGGTTCTTTAGGAGGCACTTGTTTAAATGTTGGCTGTATACCGTCTAAGAGTTTATTAAATTTGTCTGAGGAATTTCATAAAGTTAAAGGCTTGGCTAATAAAGGAATAGAAGTAGGAGATGTTAAGCTAAACCTAGATAAAATGATGAAAAGTAAAGATAAGGCTGTAACTGTTCTTACAAAAGGGGTTGAATTTTTATTTAAGAAAAACAAAGTAACTTATTTCAAAGGTTATGGTAGTTTCAAATCCCAAAACGAAATTTCAATTAAAGATAATGAAAATAAAGAGACTATTATACAATCTGAAAAAACTATAATAGCAACAGGATCTGTAGCTACTTCTTTACCAGGAATTGAAATCGATGAGCAAAAAATAGTTTCATCTACTGGTGCGTTAAAGCTTGAAAAAGTTCCAAATAAAATGGTTGTTGTAGGCGGTGGTTATATTGGATTAGAAATGGGATCGGTTTGGTCAAGACTGGGTTCTGAAGTGCAGGTAGTAGAGTTTTTAGATCACATCACTCCAGGTATGGACAAAGAAATATCCTCAGAATTTATGAAAATTCTAAAAAAACAAGGCATAAAGTTTAATATGCAAAATAAAGTTGAAACAATTAAAAAAAATAAATCTGGAGTAACAGTATCCACTGTAGATAAAGAGGGAAATAAAAATAATTTAGATTGTGATGTAGTTTTAATTTCTGTTGGCAGGAAGGCAAATACTGAGGGCTTAAATTTAGAAACTGTTGGAGTTAAATTGGACAACAAAAAAAGAATTAAAACTGATAAATCATTTAAAACAAATTTAGAGAACATATATGCAATTGGTGATGTAATATCAGGACCCATGCTTGCTCATAAAGCTGAAGATGAAGGTATTGCTGTTGCTGAAAACATTGCAGGACAATCAGGGCATGTCAATTATGATACTATTCCAGGTGTTGTATATACCACACCAGAAGTTGCAGCGATTGGTAAAACTGAGGAACAATTAAAAGATTCTAAAATGAAATATAAAGTTGGAAAATTTTCATTTATGGCTAATTCAAGAGCTAAAGCTATTGATGATGCAGAAGGATTTGTGAAGATTTTAGCTGATGAAAAAACAGATAAAGTGTTGGGTGCTCATATAATAGGCCCTCATGCTGGTGAGTTGATTGCTGAAATTGGCGTTGCTATGGAATTTGGAGCTAGTTCAGAGGATATAGCACGTACATGTCATGCTCACCCAACTTTTTCAGAGGCAGTAAAAGAGGCAGCTTTATCAGTTGATAAAAGAGCAATACACTCTTAATTTTTTTTCATATTATAAAATATGAAATATCCGATTCTGTTACCAAATATATTTAATTATCCATTCACATATGAAAGTAATTTAGATTTAAAAATTGGTGAATATGTATCAGTACCCTTTGGTAAAAATAAACTTACTGGAGTGGTATGGGATAAATTAGAAGAAAATGAACAAAAAAAATTTAAATTAAAAAAAGTTTTTAAGAAATTAAAAGTTAAACCACTAAAAAAAACAACTATAAACTTTTTAAATTGGTTTTCAGAATACAATATTATTCCAAAGGGCATGGCTTTAAAATTGATGCTATTGAGCAACAATGCAATTGAAGACAATATAAAAAATAATTTTCAAGTTTTTGAAAGCAATATAAAAAATAATTCAATAAAACTCTCTGAGGACCAAAAGAAATCTCTAAAGGAAATGGTCATTTTAAACAATAAATTTAGAGTACACGTATTACAAGGAACAACTGGATCTGGAAAAACTTTTGTTTACTTTGAGGCATTAAAATCAATAATAAAGAAGGGCTTTCAAGGCTTAATATTATTACCAGAGATAGGACTAACGGGCCAATTTGAGCAAAAATTTGTTGAATATTTTGGTTTTAATCCAGCTGTCTGGCATTCAGGAATATCTAAAAAGAAAAAAGAAATAATATGGAATGGAATTTCTAATGGAAAAATTCAAGTTATAATTGGAGCAAGATCGTCTTTATTTTTACCATTTAAAAAACTTGGAATAATTATTGTTGATGAAGAACACGATCAATCATTTAAGCAAGATGAGGGGACAACTTACAACGCGAGAGACATGGCAATAGCCAGAGCATCATTTGAAAATATTCCAATAAATCTTATAACTTCAGTTCCATCTGTTGAAACATATGAAAATATAAAAAAAGGAAAATATGGTTTATCTAGATTAAACCAGAGATATCAAAATGCTTCTCTCCCTAATTATGAAATTATAAATTTAAATAATTCTAAGTTGGAAAAAACAATCGTGGTTATCAAATGAAATTATTAAAAAGGTAAATTCTCATTTAGAAAAAAAGGATCAAGTTTTATTTTTTTTAAACAGACGTGGGTTTTCACCAAATGTATTATGCAATAAATGTTACACAAGTTTTTCATGCCCAAACTGTAGTATCAATTTAGTTTATCATAAGAATAAAGGTAATTTGCTTTGTCATTACTGTGGATATAAATCTCATTTAAAAAGACACTGTTCAAAAGAGGGAAATTGTGAATTTATCTTTAGTGGTCCTGGTGTTGAAAGAATATCAGATGAAGTAAAAAGAAAATTTCCAGATAAGAAAATTGAAATCTTTTCAAGTGATACAATGAATAAAAAAGACTCAATGGATAAGTTGGATAAAATTATTAAAAATGAAACTAATATTTTAGTTGGAACTCAATTAATTTCAAAAGGATTTCATTTTCCAAGTTTAAATTGTATTGTAGTTGTCGACATCGATCTTTCATCTCAAGGACACGATTTGAGAGGAGCTGAAAAGAATTTACAACTTTATCACCAACTTTCAGGAAGAGCCGGAAGAACTGGAAAACCAGCTACGGTTTATTTTCAAACTTACAATCATGATACAAAAGTCATTGATGATATTACTAATAAAAATCCTGATATTTTTTTAGAAAGAGAGTTAGAGATTAGAAAAAAAAATAAACTTCCACCTTTTCAAAGATTTATCTCACTAATTCTTACAGGTGAAAATGAGCATAAATTAGAAGCAGAGGCTTTAGGATTTAAAAATTTTATAGAAACTAAAATTGAAGGAAAAGTATTGGGCCCAGTAAATGCACCCATTTTTAGATTGAAGAGAAAATTTAGAGTTAGATTGTTAATAAGAGGAATTAAATCAATGAAAGTACAAAACTCAATCGCAAAAATTATACCAAATTATAAGTTTGCGTCTGGAATAAAACTTTCAGTTGATGTTGACCCTATAAACTTCAATTAATGAGTAAAAAAACGGCTTTTTAACAAATCGGTTACTTGAAGACATAAAGGTCATATGCTAATTAAAGCCTGATTTTAATTTAATCTTCAACATTATATAGGAACAAAGTTGAGCAAAGACACAGGATTTTCAATAACTTCAGCCGAAAGTTACTCGCTTGCACTTTATGAGCTATCTAACGAAAGCAATCTTTTGACTCAAATTGAGGAACAGTGTTCGTCTGTTTTAGAATTGATAAACACAAGTGATGACTTTAAAAATTTAATTAAAGATCCAACAACAAAACAGGATGATTTATTAAAAATTACAAATTCAATTTCAGAAAATTATAAATTTGAAATTTTATTTAAAAATTTTTTAAATTTTTTAATTCAAAAAAGAAGGTTCTTTTTTTTAGAGAGAATTCTTAAAAGTTTTGTTGAGATATGTTCAAAAAAAAGAGGAGAACTTAAGGCAGAATTAAAATCAGCAAAAGAATTATCTAATGATGAGATAACTAAAATTACAGAGGAGCTCACTAAAAATTTTAGCTCAAAAATAAAATTAAACTACAAATATGATAAAAGTTTAATAGGAGGTTTAGTACTTCAAGTAGGAAGTACTATGGTTGACACCTCAATTAAAAATAAATTACAACAAATTGAAAACAGAATGATAGAGGCATAAATGGAAATCAATCCTTCAGAAGTTACAAAAATATTAAAAGAACAAATTAAAAATTTTGGTGAAAAGACAGAGGTTACTGAAGTCGGCCAGGTATTATCCGTTGGAGATGGTATTGCTAGAATTTATGGCTTAGATAATGTTCAGGCTGGTGAGATGGTTGAGTTTGCTGATGGTTCAAAAGGTATGGCTCTTAACTTGGAAAGTGAAAATGTTGGTGTTGTAATTTTTGGTGACGACAGAAATATTAAAGAAGGTGACGTTGTTAAAAGAACAGGAAATATTGTTGATACACCAGTAGGAAAAGAACTTCTAGGTAGAGTGGTTGATGGTCTTGGAAATCCAATTGATGGAAAAGGAGCCCTTGATAAAAGTGTTAAAAAAACAAGGGTAGAAGTTAAAGCTCCTGGTATTATCCCGAGACAATCAGTTAGTGAACCAATGCAAACTGGCTTAAAATCAATTGATAGTTTAGTGCCAATTGGAAGAGGTCAAAGAGAATTAATTATTGGAGATAGACAGACAGGTAAAACTGCTGTTGCTGTCGATGCAATTATAAATCAGAAAAAAATTAATGAGTCAGGTGATGAGAAACAAAAATTATATTGTATCTATGTTGCAGTAGGTCAAAAAAGATCAACAGTGAGACAAATTCAAAAAACTTTAGAAGAAGCTGGAGCAATGGAATACACAACTATTGTTGCTGCTACAGCATCAGACTCAGCGCCACTACAATTTTTAGCTCCTTATACAGGTTGTGCAATGGGTGAGTATTTTAGGGATAATGGAATGCACGCCTTAATTATTTACGATGATTTATCGAAACAAGCTGTTGCATATAGACAAATGTCTCTTCTTTTAAGAAGACCTCCAGGAAGGGAAGCTTACCCAGGAGATGTATTTTATCTGCACAGTAGATTATTAGAAAGAGCTGCAAAACTTAGTGATGAACATGGTGGAGGATCATTAACTGCACTTCCAATAATTGAAACACAAGGAGGTGATGTTTCTGCATTTATTCCAACAAATGTGATTTCAATTACAGATGGCCAAATATTTTTAGAAACAGAGCTTTTTAACCAAGGTATTAGACCAGCAATTAACGTTGGATTGTCTGTATCGAGGGTTGGATCTTCAGCTCAAACAAAAGCCATGAAAAAAGTATCAGGCTCCATGAAACTTGAGTTAGCTCAGTATAGAGAAATGGCTGCTTTTGCTCAATTTGGATCAGATTTAGATGCTTCTACGCAACAGCTACTTAATAGAGGTTCAAAATTGACAGAACTTTTAAAACAAAAACAATATTCACCACTGACAGTCGCAGAGCAAGTAGTATCTGTTTTTTGTGGAGTTAAAGGTTATTTGGATGACATAGATTTAAAAGATATTGCAGAGTTCGAAACAAAAATAATTGAAAAATGCAAATCTGATAAGCCTGAAATAATTGACTCTATCCAAAGTTCTGGAAAACTTGAAGAAGACAAAGAAAAACTATTAATAGAAGTAATTACTCAACTTAAACAAAACTTTAAATCATAATAATAAATGGCAAGTCTAGACGATTTAAAAAAAAGAATAGCGAGTGTTAAGTCTACACAGAAAATTACAAAGGCTATGAAGATGGTTGCTGCAGCTAAACTTAGAAAAGCTCAAGAAAGTGCAGAAAAAGGAAGGCCTTATTCAGAAAAAATGAACAATGTTATTTTAAATTTGTCTAGTGGAATATCAGATAAAGAGAATGCTCCAAAACTTTTATCAGGGACAGGAAATGACAAGGTTCACTTATGTGTTGTAATGACATCAGATAGAGGATTATGTGGAGGTTTCAATTCTAATATAATTAAAAAAGCTAAAAGTTACTTCTCGAAAATTTTAAGTGAGGGAAAAGAACTTAAAATCATAACTGTAGGCTCAAAAGGAAATGATCAGTTAAAGAGAATGTATGGTGATAAAATTATAGAAAATATTTCTTTCAAGGAGTCAAAAAATGCCAATTATTTTGATGCTGACAAGGTTGGCAAGATAGTAATAGATAAATTTGAGAATAGTGAATTTGATATATGCACTATTTTTTATAATCAATTTAAAAACGTAATTACTCAAATTCCTCAAGCCCAACAGATAATTCCTCTAAATAGTGAGGATAGTGAAGATAATACTTCAGAGGAAAGTTATGAATTTGAACCAGATGAAGATGAGATTTTGAGTAATTTATTGCCAAAAAATATTTCAACACAAATATTTAAAGCAATGTTAGAGAATTCAGCTAGCGAACAAGGATCAAGGATGAGTGCAATGGACAATGCAACCCGAAACGCAGGTGAAATGGTTGACAAACTTACTATCCAGTATAATAGAAGTCGTCAGGCAGCAATTACAAAAGAATTAATAGAAATCATATCAGGAGCAGAAAGTTTATAATTATGAGCAAAGGAATAATCACACAAGTTATTGGAGCAGTAGTTGACGTAAAATTTGAGGGAGAACTTCCAGAAATTTTAACAGCATTGGAATGTAAAAATGGTGATAACAGATTAGTTTTAGAAGTTGCTCAACATTTAGGTGAAACAACAGTTAGAACAATTGCGATGGATGCTACTGAAGGACTAAAAAGAGGTGATGAAGTAATAAATACTAATGCTCCTATTCAAGTACCTGTTGGACCTGAAACTCTTGGAAGAATTATTAATGTAATTGGTGAGCCCATAGATGAAAGAGGTGAAGTTAAAACAAAAGAAAGTTGGCCAATTCATAGAGCAGCCCCTGAATTTAATGATCAGTCTACAGAAACAGAAATTCTTGTAACTGGCATCAAAGTTATTGATCTATTGGCACCTTATGCAAAAGGTGGAAAAATTGGATTATTTGGTGGAGCTGGAGTAGGTAAAACAGTCTTAATTATGGAATTGATAAATAACGTTGCAAAAGCACATGGAGGATTTTCAGTTTTTGCAGGAGTAGGTGAACGAACTAGAGAAGGAAACGACCTTTATCATGAGATGATGGACTCTGGAGTAATAAAAAAAGATGGTCCTGGATCTAAAGCTGCATTAGTTTATGGACAGATGAACGAGCCTCCAGGAGCAAGAGCAAGAGTTGCGCTTACAGGTTTAACAGTTGCTGAGTATTTCAGAGACCAAGAAGGGCAAGATGTTCTTTTCTTTGTTGACAACATTTTTAGGTTTACTCAAGCTGGCTCAGAGGTTTCAGCACTGTTAGGGAGAATTCCGTCTGCAGTTGGCTATCAACCAACACTAGCTACAGACATGGGAAATCTACAGGAAAGAATTACAACAACAAACAAGGGTTCGATTACATCAGTTCAAGCAATTTATGTACCAGCTGATGACTTAACTGATCCAGCTCCAGCAACTTCATTTGCACACTTGGATGCAACAACTGTACTTTCAAGACAGATCGCTGAAATTGGTATTTATCCAGCTGTTGATCCATTAGATTCTACATCTAGAATTTTGGACCCAAGAGTTGTGGGAGACGAACACTACAAGGTAGCAAGAGATGTTCAAAAAATATTACAATCTTATAAGTCACTTCAAGATATTATTGCAATTCTTGGAATGGATGAATTATCTGAAGAGGATAAATTGGTAGTTGCTAGAGCCAGAAAAATCCAAAGATTTTTATCTCAACCGTTTTTTGTAGCTGAAGTTTTTACTGGTTCACCTGGAAAATTAGTTGATTTAGAATCAACCATCAAAGGTTTTGATGCTATTTGTAAAGGTGAATACGATCATTTACCAGAAGCAGCATTTTACATGGTTGGTACTATTGAGGAAGCCATTGAAAAAGCTAAGAAAATGGAAAAAGAAGCAGCTGCTTAATGAGTGAAGAATTTAAAATTGAAATTGTAAATCCAGAAAAATCTTTTTTAGTAAAAGATGACGTTTCCGAAGTTGTTGTACCTGCCTATGAAGGAGAAATGGGAATATTAAAAGATCATATTTCAATTATTTCTTTTTTAAAGCCTGGAATTATTAAAATTTTATCAAAATCAGGTGACGAAAGTTATTATATTGAAGATGGTATTGTAGAATTTAAAAATAATAATCTTTCAATTCTAACTAGCTCTATATTTAATATAGCTGATATGGATAAATCCAAACAACAAGATTTATTGAAACAAGCAGAGGAAGAATCTGGTAAGGAAGAAATAAGTGACCAGTCTAGGTATTTAATTGATCAAAAAATTGAAGTTTTAAAAACGCTCAATTAGATTAATTTTTTAACTTTTTCTTGTACTTCTTTGTAAACATGGAACTTAAAATCTACTACTACTTTAGTTAGTTGATCTAGCTCTATCCATTTCCAATCTAAAAACTCTGGATGATGTGTGTTAATATTAATTTCCTTATCCTCACCAGTAAATCTCATTAAAAACCACTTTTGTTTCTGCCCTCTATATTTACCCTTCCAAATAATACCTAGCAGACGGTCTGGAAGTTCATAAGTTATCATACCATCTAACTCTTTAATAAGTTTAACACTTTTGATACTAGTTTCTTCTTCTAGCTCTCTATAAGCAGCCTTTAAAAAATCTTCACCAGAGTCAACTCCTCCCTGAGGCATCTGCCAAAAATCTTTTGGATTATCAATTCTCTTTGCTACGAATACTTTGTTTTCTTCATTTAAAACTACAATTCCCACGCCACTTCTTAGTGGCAAGTTACTATATTTCTTATCCATGTTATCCGTTGAGTAACTTAATGGCGTAACTTAGTTGATTGTCTGTGTCACTCTTTATCTTAAAATCATCTCCGTCTTCATTGATTTCTATATCAGGTCTGACACCGACCTCAGAAATAGACTTTCCAGACGGCAGATAATATTTTGCAACAGTTAATCGTATAGCACCTTTATTTTTAAGTGGAATGATAGATTGCACAGATCCTTTTCCATAACTGTTTTCCCCAACAATTATTGCTCTTTTATGGTCTTTAAGTGCACCAGCCACTATTTCAGAGGCAGAGGCTGAACCGTAATTAATCAATACTAACAATGTTTTTCCATCTGTAATATCTCCTTTTTTAGCAAACCATTTTCTATTTTCTGATTTTTTTCTACTTTTTGTAGATACTATCTCCCCATTATCTAAAAAAAAATCTGAGATTGTTATAGCTTGAGACAATAGTCCACCAGGATTATTTCTTAGATCTAAAATAAACGCATTTACACTTTCATTTTTTTTTAATTTTTTAATCTGTTTTTCAATTTGATCGCTACTATTTTCATTAAATGATGTAAGTCTTATATATCCTATATTATTTTCTAAAATTTCAGATTTGACTGATTGAATTTCTATTATTTCTCTAACAATATTAAATGTTAGTGCTTTTTTTTCTCCTCTTCGCCTCACAGTTAGTTCTATTCCAGAACCAACCGGCCCTCTCATCAAATCTACGGCTTCTGCTAAGGATTTACCTTGTACTTGAATATTATTTATTTTTACAATGTAGTCACCAGCTTTTAGTCCTGCCTTAGAAGCGGGTGTATCATCTATAGGTGATATTACCTTAACTACACCAGCCTCCATACTTACTTCAATACCTAAACCTCCAAATTCACCACTAGTCTCCGTTTGCATCTGTTCAAGAATCTTTGGTGACATATATGCAGAGTAAGGATCAAGAGATTGAAGAAGACCATTGATAGCCGAGTCCATACTTTCAGACTGATTTATCTCATCTACGTATTCTTTATTTATTTTTTCTAGGACTTCACCAAAAAGATCAATTTTTTTATAAATATCAGTCTCAGCAGTATTTACGCTGCTATTAAAAAAAAAAATAGATAAAAAAATTATTAAATATGTTTTAAATAGTTTCATATCATAACTTTTTCTTTCGGAATAAATTCTGACCAAATTTTTTCAAGTTCATAAAATTTCCTTTTTTCAGGATGAAAAATATGAACAATTAAATCTATACCATCAACTAATTTCCATTCATTACTTTGTTTACCCTCAATCTTAGAATCTGGAACTCCATTTTTTTTTAACTTTTCTAAAACTTGTTCTGATAATGACTGAATATGTCTTGAAGATGTGCCGCTGGCAATAATCATATAATCAGCCATAGAACTCTTATCTTTTAAATCAATTGTTATTATATCCTGTGCTTTATTAAGATCGAGAGTGTTGATTACAATCTTTTTAAGATCTGAAATTTTATCCATTAATTAAATTTAGACTATCAAATTTTTCTTAATTGAGAAGATGAAATGTTGACTTTTTTAAATTCAATAAATTTAAGCACATCTTTATTAAGCTGCTTAAATGTCTTTGATTTTAATGAATTTTTTTTATAACCATGACGATCAAATACTAAAATATTACATTTTTGTGAAATTAATTTCGACTTATGCCATTTGTGGAAGTTAATTAAATTATCTGCACCCATTAAAAAATAGATTTCAATATTTTTATTTCTTTTTAAGTGATTGATGAGATCAATGGTTTTGTTTGATTTAATTAAATTTTCATAAAATTTCACTTTTATAAATGAATTTGAGCCAATGATACGTATACATTCTTTAATTCTTTTTAAAACCGTTGTTTCACTTTCAGCTTTAAAAGGATTTTTTTTTGTTATAGCCCAGATTATATTCTGAAGTTGAAATCTCTTTTTTGCTTCTTTAGATATTGCTAAGTGTCCTTTATGTGCAGGATCAAAAGAACCTCCCAGAACCCCGATTTTGATTTTTTTAGTATTCAATTTATTTTCTTGTTTTTCCTTTACTCGTAATTTCATATTTATAAGAAACTAATTGATTTAATCCCACAGGTCCTCTCGGAGGTAATATATTTGTAGAAATTCCTACTTCTCCACCGAATCCAAATTCTCCACCGTCAGCAAATTGAGTTGATGTATTATGCATAGCAATTGAGCTTTTAATATTTCTTAAAAAGTTTTTGGCTGTTTTTTTATTATTCGTAATTATACAATCTGTGTGCATTGTTCCATATTTGTTTATATGATCAATACTTTCTTTAAGATTATTTACAATTTTTACTGATACTGCAGGCGCTAAATATTCCGTAGACCAATTTTTTTCTTTAGCTGGTAATATTTTTCCCCTGTAATACTTTTTTAAAAACCTATCTCCATATATTTTACAATTTTTATTTTGTAGCTCGTTCAAAATTGGATTACAAAAGTCTTTTGCAACTTTTTTATGAATCAGAATGGTTTCTGTTGCACCGCAAATACTTGTATTTCTTAATTTTGCATTATAAACAACTTTTTTTTGCCATAGTTAAATTTGCATCTTTATCAACATATGTATGACAAAGTCCTTCAAGGTGACCAATAATGGGTACACTAGATAAATCCTGAACTCTTTTTACCAAATTTTTTCCACCTCTTGGAATAATTACATCAATATATTTTTTCATACCTGATAGCATAATATCCACCACTCTTCTCTGTTTTGTGTCAATGAATTGAATAAAGTTTTCGTCAACTTTATTAACTTTAAGTGCTTTTCGAAAAATCTTTGCTAAAATCCTATTAGTATTTATTGCTTCTGAGCCACCTTTCAAAATTACTGGATTTCCAGATTTAAAGCATAGACTAGCTACATCCGAGGTAACGTTAGGCCTACTCTCGTAAATAACTCCAATTACTCCTATAGGTATTGATATTTTACTAATATTTAAGCCATTAGGCCTTTTCCATTTTTCTAAGGTATTTCCAACTGGATCTTTTAATTTTGCAATTTTAATAATTGAATTTTGAATATCTTTTAACTTAGTTTCATTTATTAAAAGTCTATTAATTAAATTATATTTAATACCTATTTTTCTGGCGTAATTTGCATCTTTTAAGTTTTGCTTAAGTATTAATTTTTTTTCATTACCCAATAATTCTGCGTACTTATTTAATACTTTATTTTTGATTTTTGTATCAATTTTCTGTTCAAAAGCTTTTCTTGCTTTTCTACCAACTAAATTCATATATTTGATCATTTAAACCTCTACCATATCATCTTTATGAATTACTTCAGATTTAGAAACATAACCTAATAATTTTTCAATTTGATTTGAATGATGACCCATAATTTTAATTATCTCATCAGAAGTGAATGAGCTTAACCCTCTGGCACATTCAACATTCCTCTTATCCAAAATTTTTATATGATCCCCTTTATTAAATTTTCCTGAAATTTTTTTTATTCCAGCAGCTAGTAAACTTTTGCCTGATCGTAGCGCTTTTTTTGCACCATCATCAATAATAATTTCTCCTTTTGGTGCTATCGAGCTTATTATCCATTTTTTTCTCGCATCAAGTTTTGAGACCTTGGGACTAAACCAGGTGCACTCATTTTGCTCAATTATTTTTGTGATTGGGTTATTATGTAGCCCATTTGCAATAACCATACTACTACCTGCTAGTTGACAAATTTTTGCAGCCTCAATCTTAGTTTGCATACCTCCACTACCAAATTCATTCATACCTTTAATATTTACATTGCTTAAATCCCTTTTTAAATCTTTAACTATCTTAAGTAATTTTGCGTCTTTAAAAATTTTGGGGTTTTTTGTGTAAAGTCCATCAACATCAGAAAGAAGAATTAAGGTATCTGCGTTAGTAATTTGTGTAACTCTAGATGCCAACCTGTCGTTATCTCCATACTTTATTTCTGTTGTAGCTATAGTATCATTTTCATTTACTATTGGGATAAATCCTAAGTCAAACAAATTTTCAAAAGTCCTTTTGGCATTTAAAGATCTTCTTCTTTCCTCTGTATCTTCAAGAGTAAGAAGTATTTGAGAAATGTTAAGTTTAAATCTAGCAAATGTTTGTGAAAATAAATTCATTAACTCAATTTGACCTATAGATGCAATAGCTTGACTTTGATCTAATTTAATATTTTTTTTATTATAATTCATTTTTTTACAACCAAGAGCTATTGCACCTGAACTCACAATTACAACTTTTTGATTTCTATCCCTTAATTTTTTGATATCTTTTGCAAAACTTGATAGCCATTTTTTTCTAATTTTTTTATTTTTATCTACAATTAGTGAAGAACCGATTTTTACAACAATTATTTTAGAATTTTTAAGATACATAAGATAAAAGTTTAGCCTTTATTTTAGATATAGAACTTTTTTCTAAAGTTGTCATAGTCAATATCTCACATTTTTTATTTTTAGAAAAATGATCAATTACCTCTTTTGCAGTATCCTCATCAATTAAATCAATTTTGTTTAGCACTATGAGCTCTTTTTTATCTAATAATTTAGAGCTGTAGCTTTTTAATTCATTTTTGACCTGATCGTAAGACTCATTGAGATCAATATTTGTAATGTCAATTAAATGTAAAAGCGATTTACATCTTTCAATGTGTTTTAAAAATTGAATCCCAAGACCTACACCCTCATGTGCTCCTTCCACTAATCCAGGTATATCCGCAATAGTAATTTCTTTATCATCATAAGAAGCAACACCAAGATTAGGATTTAATGTAGTAAATCTGTAATTTGCTATTTTTGGATTTGCATTTGTAAGTGCAGCAAGCAAGCTAGACTTACCTGCATTTGGTAAACCGATTATACCGATGTCTGCAATTGTTTTTAGTTGCAGCCAAATTATAAAATCCTCCCCAACAGTTCCTTTTGTAAACTTTCTTGGAGCTCTATTCGTTGAACTTTTAAATCTGGTATTTCCAAGACCACCTTTACCACCATTTGCTGCAATAAATTCTTCTCCTTTTTTACTAAAATCAAAAAGTAATGTCTTATTGTCTTCTTCAAAGACTTGTGTACCGAGGGGAACTTTTAGAACTAAATCATCACCACTTTTTCCTGTCCTATTTTGTCCTGCACCATTTTCTCCTCTTTCTGCTTTATGATGCTGCTGATATCGATAATCAATTAAGGTATTTAAATTTTCCTCTGACTTTAAAACTATTGATCCACCTTTACCGCCGTCTCCACCATCTGGACCTCCAAATTCAACATATTTCTCTCTTCTGAAACTTGGGGATCCATCTCCACCATTACCAGCTTTAATATAAATTTTGACTTGATCTAGAAATTTCATAATACAACATCTACTTTGGTTGTACTATTAATTGGGTTTTACTGAAACGAAAGTTCTATCTGCTTTTGATTTTTTGAATACAACTTTACCTTTAACTACTGAAAAAATAGAATGATCTTTACCCATGCCTACATTTTCACCAGGAAAAATTTTAGTTCCTCTTTGTCTTACAATTATATTACCAGGTACGACTGTTTCACCACCATATTTTTTAACACCCAATCTTCGTCCGGCACTATCTCGTCCGTTTCTTGATGATCCACCTGCTTTTTTTGTTGCCATAATTTACCTTGTTTTATTTGCTTACCGCTTCTTTAGTTTCTTCTTTTTTTGGCTTTTTAGAAACTTTTTCAGCTTCAGATAAAACTTTACCATCTTTTGAAAAAATTTTATTTATTCTTATCATAGAATACTCTTGTCGATGTCCATTTTTTCTTCTTGAATTGTGTCTTCTTCTTTTTTTAAAAATTAGTATAGTTCTATTTTTACTGTTTTTAATTAAATCAGCTTCGACTTTTGCTCCACTTACATGAGGAGCTCCGACCTCAATAGATTTATCATCCCCATATGCTAGGATTTCATTAAATTCAATTTTTGTTTCAGGTTTTGAATCTGGAAGCTTCTCTACCTTAAGAATTTCTCCAGACTTAACTTTGTATTGTTTTCCACCTGTTTTTATAACTGCGTAAGACATAGTATGAATATTTATTTAAGTATTCGCAATATAGTTGCAGCTAAGTTTTAGTCAAGCCGAATTAACTAGAAATTATCCTTTAAATCTCGCAGTTTTGAAAAGGTTTTGACATCTTTTGCTCTTAGAAAAATATTGCAATCCAATTCTTCTTTAAGTGTAGACGGAATTGTGGGCAAGTTATTCTTTAACTTTATTTGAATATTTTGTATTTTTTTTTTAAGATTTAAATTTTCAGAATCATGTTTGATACAAAATTTTGAATTATTAAGAGTATATTCGTGACCACAATAAATTTGAGTATCAAGAGGCATAGCTTTAATCTTATTTAAAGAACTAAACATTTGTTCGTAGGTACCTTCAAAAATTCTCCCACAGCCAAGGGAAAAAAGAGTATCTCCAGTAAATAGTAATTTATCTTTATAAAAATGAAAACAAATATGGCCCTTAGTATGTCCAGGAACATGAATAATTTTAGCTACAAAATTATCACTTTTCCATATTTCATTGTCTTCAAGACAGATATCAATTTCTGGAATTCTTTCTGAATCATTTTTAAAGCCAACAACAATACTATTATATTTTTTCTTTAATTCCTTATTACCTCCAATATGATCAAAATGATGATGGGTATTTAAAATATATTTAAGATTAATATCTTTATTTTTTAGATAATCAATTACCGGACTGGCTTCGCTTGGGTCAACAATACATGCCAAATTATTGGTCTCATCTATAATTAAATAACTATAATTATCTTGGAGACATGAAATTATTTCTACTTTCATTTTATTTCTCTATTAAAAATATTCCTAGATCTGCAAAAAAATTTTTAATTGTTAAATTGCTATCATTTATTATTGAAACATTTTGATTGTTTATAGCCAATGATTTAAAGATTTTGATGTTTCTTGATTTTGCAAAGTAAAAAAAATCCTTTATTGAACACATATGAATATTAGGAGTATTGTACCATTCGTCTGGCAATGTCTTAGTAATTGGCATTGTGCCTTTTATGAGCAAATGAAGTCTGACTCTCCAATAACCAAAGTTTGGAATAGTTACAATCGCTTTTTTTCCAACTCTTAAAAGTTCGTTAATAACTAGCTCAGGATTTAAGAAAGCTTGAAGAGTTTGACTAAGAACAACAAATTCGAAAGATTTGTCTGGAAATTGTTTTAGATCTTTTTCTGCATTTCCTTCAATGACAGTCAATCCTTTTGCAATACACTCTTGTACTTTACTTTTTGATATCTCCAGTCCTCTAATATTAGTATTTTTATTATTTTTTAAATACTCCATTAAAATTCCATCTCCACAACCTACATCTAATACTTTTATATCTTTTTCTATTAATTCAGCTATTACTTTAAATTCATTTTTCATAATTAATTTTCTGTATAAGATTTATCTAAAAAGTTTTTAAGCGCACTTAAAAAGTCTGGAACATCTAATAAAAAAGAGTCGTGACCTTTGTCAGACTCTATTTCAACAAAACCCACATCTGCGCCAATAGAATTTAAGGCAATTACAATATCTTTGTTTTCTTGAGTTGGATAAAGCCAGTCAGACGTAAAAGATATTATAAAAAACTTTGCTCTTGTGGCTCTAAATGCGTCAGATAAATTACCCTTGAATTGTTTTGCTAAGTCAAAATAATCCATTGCTCTTGTAATATAAAGATAGCTATTCGCATCGAATCTGTCGACAAATACTGAACCTTGATATCTTAAATAACTTTCTATCTGAAAATCTGCATCAAAACCAAATTTCAAATCCTCTCTCTCTTGGAGTTTTCTTCCAAATTTTTCTTGGAGACCTTTTTTTGAAAGATAGGTTATATGTGCAGCCATTCTTGCAACAGCCAAACCTTTATTTGGGATTGTATCTTTAGATGAATAATCTCCATCTTTCCAATTACTATCAGCCGCTATAGCCTGTCTTCCTAATTCATTAAATGCAATATTTTGTGCTGAGTGACTAGACGTACATGCAATTGGTATAACTGTTTTAGCTTTATCAGGAAAATTACTAATAAATTGAAGTACCTGCATACCACCCATTGAGCCACCTGCGATCGAAAAAAGTTTGTCTATACCAAAATGTCCAAGCAAATTGTATTGTGCATTAACCATATCGTTAATAGTTATAACTGGAAAATTTGTACCAAAAGCAGACCCGGTACTAGGGTCTTCATGGCTTGGCCCAAATGAGCCCATGCATCCACCCATTACATTTGCACAAATAACAAAGTATTTTTTGGTATCAATTGCTTTATCAGGACCAACCGCATAAGACCACCAGCCATCTTTCTTTGTTATCGGATTTAAACCAGTAACAAATTGATCTCCAGTTAATGCATGAAAAACTAAAATAGCGTTATCTTTTTTTTCATTTAATGTACCATATGTTTCGTATGCTATCGGGAATTCATTAATAGTTTTCCCACAATCTAACTTTAAAGGTTTTTTTACTATAAGTGTTTTAATATTATTCTCAGTATTCATAACAAAGCTATTATTTGAATTGTGAGAAAAAAAACTATTTTAGCGGTTTTTTTTAAGCGCTCGCAATTCAGTTAAATCAGCGCATAAATTTTGTACTAGAACTTATTTATTCTGTCAATTTTTTTAAAAATCGTCTTATTCTCTATAAAAATTTGTAATTTTATCTATAAAGAGCACATAAAAATTAAAAAAATGGTTACTCCAAAATTTAAAAAATTCAAGATAGAAGCTTATAAACCTGGCAGGTCAAAGGTCAGGAAGCTGAAAAAAGTTATAAAACTTTCAGCAAACGAATCTGCTCTTGGAATCAGCCCATTGGCAAAGAAACTGATATTAAATAAAAAAATGATTTTAGATAAATATCCTGACGGAAAGTCCCAGGATTTAAGAAAAGCAATTTCAAAAAAATATAATTGTGATTTTAATAAAATTATTTGTGGTGCAGGATCTGACGAGGTAATCCAAATGCTGTGTCAATTATATTTAAATCCAAAAGATGAGGTAATAGTTCCACAATATAGTTTTTTAATGTACAGAATTTATGCAAAAATTGTAGGTGCTAAAGTTTTATTTGCAAAAGAGGTAAATTTTAAAGTCTCAATAAGGGAGATTTTAAAAAAAATTACAAGAAAAACTAAAATAGTATTTATTGCTAATCCAAATAATCCAACAGCAACTTATTTGACAAAAAAAGAAATATTAGAATTGAGAAAAAAATTAAATAGAAGAATTTTACTTGTGGTTGATGATGCCTATTCAGAATATATGAAAAATAATGATTACACCTCAGGTTTAGATTTATTTAGAAATAGAGATAATGTATTTATCTTAAGAACATTTTCAAAAATGTTTGGATTAGCTTCTTTAAGAGTAGGTTGGGGTTATGGATCAAAAAAAATAATAGATGCTTTAAATGTGATTAAACCACCATTCAATGTAAATGGTGTAGCACAACTTGCAGCTATTGCTTCGCTAAGAGATACAAAATTTATAAGTAGATCTGTTAAGCACAATTTACTTTATGCTAAAAAGTTAAAAAAATTTCTTGAGGGTTACAATATTTCTTCAAATAAAATCTCAGCAAATTTTCTATTTTTAAATTTTGATAATTGTAAAATTTCAGCAAAATATTTATATGAAAAATTGAAACAAAAAGGTGTTATCTTAAGATCAACAGAGGATGGCTATGGTATTAAAAATAAATTAAGATTAACCATAGGGTCTAAGGAAGAAAATTTAAAATTTATGAATACTGTAAAAAGAATATTAAATTAAATGAACAATATTTTAATTATTGGATGTGGTTTATTAGGATCCTCTTTATTGAGACGCATTCACAAAAAAAAAATTGTAAAAAAAATATTCATTTATGAAAAATCAAAATCAAATATTTCAAAAATTAAGAAATTAAGGCTTCCAGGCATTGTTATTGACAATATAGATAAAGGAGCAATTAATTATGATCTAATTATTTTTTGTACTCCAATGAGTGAATACAAAAATCTAATCTTAAAGATAAATAATTTTATTACTCCCAAAACATTAATTACAGATATCGGATCATCTAAAGTAGAGACCTCGAGGCTTATTAAAAAATTTTTGAAAAAAAATATATCTTGGACCCAAAGTCATCCAATTGCAGGCTCAGAAGTTAGTGGCCCAGAGCATGGTAAGGAAAATATGTTTCAAGATCGATGGTGTATTTTAATAAAAGAAAAAAATACAAAAAAAAATATTTGGACATTTTAAATAATTTTTGGAAAAAAATGGGTTCAAAAGTTATCGTTATGACACCTGAAAAACATGATAGAATTTTTTCCATAACAAGTCATTTACCCCATTTAATTGCTTATAATTTGGTAAAATCAGCACAAGATTTTGAAAAAAAACAAAATTACGATTTGATTAAGTTTAGTGCTGGAGGGCTTAGAGACTTTTCACGTATAGCAGCTTCAAATGAAATTATGTGGAGAGATATTTTTTTTAATAATAGTAATAATATTTCAAAAGCTATTGATTTATTTATCAAAAATCTAAAAGCTTTTAAAAAAGATATAAATTTAAAAAACAATAAATCAATATTAAAAAAATTAATTCAAACCAAAAGAGTTCGATCTAAAATTATTAAGTTAAAACAAGATATAAACAAACCTGACTTTGGTAGAAGTTAAAATTTTATTTTAGAAATTTTTTTCACTTCAAGGCTTGCTGTATCAAGTATTCTTTTAATTGTTTCCTTTATTGGCATTATAATTACCTTTTTTTTTGGACCATAAGCGTGGATCAACTGTTTAGAGTTTACGCAAATGGCAACATGACCTTTCCAAAATATAATATCTCCCTTTTTAAATTTTTTTGATATTTTTTTCACCGAATACTTTATTTGATCTTTAGTATCTCTTGGATAAAATAAATTATTATAATAAAAAAAAATTTGTAATAGAGCTGAACAATCAATACCTTTATAAGTCTTACCACCCCATTTATAACTTACCTTAAGAAATTTTGTAAAAAATTTTACAAAGTTTTTTTCTTTGTGATTAATTTCTTTAATATCTTTTTTTTTAATCCACTTATTTTTGTCAATTTTTATATAAAACTTATTTTCTTTTTCTACACTTAATTTAGATCCTAGGGGGAGGTAGCTGTTTGAGACAGAATTAGGTTTTATATAAATTGCTGCCTTTAAGGTATTTACTTTATATTTTGGATTAAAATTTTTGATATATTGTTTATTTTTAATGTATCCAACATAATTGTCATATTTAGATTTAATCTTTATCCAATTTTTATTTTTAGAAAAAATTTTAAATTTTTCACCGTATATTATTTGAGAAGTTACCTCAGATGACGTGTGAGGTTCTTTGTAAATATTCGAAATATTCCCTTTAAAGTAAAAATTATTTTTCACCAATTTTGATTTTATTTTTTATAAGCCATAAACAAAGCAAAGAGGGGATGACCATAATTGTAGTTAAAACAAAGAATGTTCCCCAATCTCCATTTAGCCAATCTACTAACGCACCTGAGGATGATGCTAAAGTAGTTCTTCCAGCAGTACCTATTGAAGCAAGTAATGCATATTGAGTTGCTGTGTAAGTTCTATCTACCAATAAAGAAATAAAAGCAACAAAAGCCACTGTAGCAAATGCTGCAGTAATATCGTCAGCAATTACAGCGATTGCAAACAAAATTTCAGATTTTCCTGTCCAAGCCAAAACTGCAAATAAAAGATTTGTTATAGCCATTAGCCCTCCTGCGAAGAACATTGTTTTTATCGTTCCAGCTCGCATAGCCATTAAACCACCTAATAATGTAAATATTACAGTTGTTATCCAACCAAGTCCTTTTGAGTAAATTGCAATTTGTCCTTTTGAAAATCCGATTTCTTTATAAAAAACAATGGACATCCTTCCCATAAAAGCTTCACCAATTTTAAATAAAAAAACAAATGCTAATAGTCCTGCTGCGATAGCAAAGCTGTTTTTTTTAAAAAAACTAATAATGGGTCCTCCAATAGTTCCTGTGATATAGGCAATAAAATTTGTTACAAAATTACTCGATCCAAGTTTTTTTTCAATTAGTTGGTCTGTTTCTTTCTGTTTAGCCTGTCTATCTGTTTGAATAGGTTCATGAACAAACATTAAACCTATGTTCATTAAAATAATTAAAATTCCCAAAATTAAAAAAGTAGTTTGCCAATAGTTAGATACGCCAAAGTTTTCAAAAAATTCAGCTGTAAACAATGCAACAACTCCTCCCAATTTATAACCTGTCCACCAACCTACAACAGCCATTGCCGCACCTGCCGCCATAGATTTTCCTTCATTTTCACTTATTTGTTCAATTCTTAATGCATCTACAGTTATGTCTTGTGTAGCTGAGGCTATAGCTATAATTAATCCTACACTTATCAATAGAGTTAAATTTTCTGTTGGATTTATTGCGCTCCAAACTACTAGGCATAGTAAAATTATGATTTGCATTAAGACTATCCATCCCCGTCTATGACCTAACTTTTTTGTTAAGTAAGGTATTTGGACTCTATCGATAATTGGAGCCCACAAGTAGTTAAAGGCGTATACACCAAAGATTAATCCTGCCCAACCAATTGTAGATCTGCTTAGACCCTCTTCTTTTAACCAAAGACTTAAACTGCTTGCAATCAAGACCCAAGGAAAACCTGAGATGGCTCCTAACAAAAGAATTCTGAGCATTCTTTTGTCGTAATAAACAGAAAAAGTTTCAGATAGTGTTTGTTTTTTTTCCTCAAGCATTTAGTTTTTCCAAAACGATGGTAGAAATAATACTAGTATTGCGAATAACTCAAGTCTACCTAAAATCATCCCAAGAGACAAAACCCACTTTGATACATCTGGCAATGATGAAAAATCTCCATTTGGTCCAATTATAGGCCCTAAACCTGGGCCAACATTTGAGATAGATGTTGCGGCTCCAGATAGTGCAGTAATGAAATCAAGGCCAGTTAAGGATAATAAAGCAGCTAAAATAAAAAAAATTACAAAATAAAAAAAAATGAAAGATATAATTGAAGCAATAAATTTTTCATCTACCGAATTTTGATCATACTTTATTAAAAAAACTCCTTTTGGATAAATGATTTTTTTAAGTTGATTTAATATGAAAAGGTAGAGAATTTGAATCCTAAAAATTTTAATTCCACATGTGGTTGATCCTGCACATCCTCCAATGAACATTAATGCAAGAAAAATAGTTATTGGAAAACTTCCCCAGTTATCAAACTCAGCATTTACATAACCAGTTCCAGTTAAAATAGAAATAGAATTAAAAAATATAGATCTAAACGAAAAGTTTTCATTATTAGTTAAAAATAAATAAAAACATAATATAATTACTGATAAAATTATAATTTTTAAAAATGATTTTATTTGAACATCATTTAAAAATATTTTTTTATTTCCACTTAAAAATTTAATGTAAGCAATAAAAGGAATACTTCCTAAAATTATAAACACTATTGAGGAAATCTCAATATAAACGCTATTAAAATAACCTATAGACTGGTTATAATTTGAGAACCCACCTGTTGCAATTGTTGTCATTGAATGAGTTAAGCTGTCAAATTTTCCCATTCCAAAAATCCAATAACTAACAGCACAAACTGCAGTTAAAGCTGAGTAAATATATATTAATCTTAATGCTATCTCTTTAGACTTTGGAAGTATTTTTTCTGATGAGTCGTTGCTGGAAATTTTAAATAATTGCATTCCTCCAACATTCATTATCGGCATAAGTGTTATAGCCATTACAATTATACCTATACCTCCTAACCATTGTAAAATAGCTCTCCATAAAAGAATACCTTTAGGGGCATTTTCCAAATTAGATATGATAGTTGAGCCAGTGGTAGTAATTCCTGACATACTCTCAAAAAAGGCATCTGTAATTGACATTTCCATAGAAGAAAAAATGAAAGGTAAAGATCCAAAAACTGCAACACTCAACCAAGATAAAGCTGTTAACAAAAAGGCTTGTTGTAGATTAACTTTTCTATCATGATCAATATTAGTTAAAAAAAAAAGCGCACCAAAAACTATTGTTACAATTGACGCTCCAAAAAAAGATGAGTCAATTTCTGCATAAATAAATTGTACAATTATAGGGACAAACATAGACACCCCTAAGATTATTTGTAAAATTCCAAGTGTAAAAAATACCGTTTTATAATTAGACATTTTGAAAGAACATTATTTTATGGTAAATAAATTTCAACTCTATAAGAATTAATAAAATCACTAATTTGAGATTTTAAAAGAACAATTCATGATTAAAAAAGAAGTTTTAGACAAAACCAGTGCATGGCCTTTTGTAGAAGCCAAAAAAATGTTGAGAGAAAGAAAATCGTTCATTGAAAAAAAAGGAAAAATAACATTACAAACTGGATACGGACCAAGCGGATTACCTCACATAGGTACTTTCGGAGAAGTTGCAAGAACCTCTATGATGGTAAATGCTTTAAAGCAATTAACTGATTTTCCTACTGAAATTATCACTTTTTCGGATGATATGGATGGTCTAAGAAAAGTTCCAGAAAATATCCCTAACCAAAATTTGTTAAACGAAAATCTTCACAAGCCATTAACCGAGGTTCCAGACCCATTTGGGAAATTTAACAGTTTTGGTGATCATAATAATGAAATGTTAAAGGATTTTTTAAATAGTTTTAACTTTAAATATAGCTTTAAAAGTTCAACGGATTTGTACAAAACTGGATTCTTTAACTCAACACTAAAAATAATTTTAGATAATTATGATGGTATAATGAATATTATACTCCCAACCTTAGGTAAAGAACGTCAAAAAACCTACTGTCCATTTTTACCTATATGTCCTGATACTGGTCATGTACTTGAAATACCAGTTGTAGAAATTAATAAAGAAAAATCTCAAATAATTTTCGACAACAAAGGTAAAAAACTTGAAAAAAGTATTCTTGATGGAAACTGTAAACTTCAATGGAAGGTTGACTGGGCAATGAGGTGGTATGCTCTTGATATTGACTTTGAAATGTATGGTAAAGATTTAATTGAAAGTGCAATATTATCTACAAAAATTATCAACTTACTTGGTAAAAAGAATCCCTCAGGCTTTGCATATGAGTTATTTTTAGATGAAAAAGGTGAAAAGATTTCTAAATCGAAGGGAAATGGAATTACTATTGATCAATGGTTGAAGTATGCATCTCCTGAAAGTTTATCTTTATACATGTATCAAAACCCGAAAAGGGCAAAAAAACTATATAAAGAAATTGTTCCAAAGGCTGTAGACGAATATTTAGATAATATTGAAAAATCTAAAAAACAAACAGATCAGCAACTGATAATGAATCCGGTCTGGCATGTTCATGAAGGAAAAATCCCAACTGAAGAAATGATTATGACTTTTTCTATGTTGCTTAACTTGGTTGAAACAAGTAATGCAGATAGCAAGGATTTACTTTGGAAATTTGTTAAAAAATATAAACCAAATATCCAAGAAAAAAAATCTCCAATCTTTGATGGATTAGTTCGATATGCAATTAAATATTTTAATGACGTAATTAAATCACAAAAAAAATACAAAAAACCAAGTGAAAGTGAAAAAAAAGCTCTTCTAGCTTTAATTAAAACTTTAGAAACATGTAATGATGGAATGTCACCTGAAGAAATCCAAACTTTAATTTATTCAGTTGGTAAAGAAAATGGATATGCTGATAAACTAAGAGACTGGTTTAAGTTAATTTATGAGGTTGTTTTTGGTGATGAAAATGGTCCAAGAATGGGTTTTTTCATAAGTTTTTTTGGTGTAAACGAAACTAAAGAGCTTATAACGAATAAATTAAAATAATGTTTTCAAATTTAAGATCATTAATATTTAAAATAGATCCTGAACGAGCTCACTTTTTAGCAATACAGTCACTCAAACTCAACCTAGTTTCAAATATCTTTGATGACCATAAAAATGATCCCATTTTTAAGACAAAAATTTTTAACAAAGAATTAAACAATCCCATCGGGATAGCGGCAGGTTTTGATAAGAATGCTGAAGTCTACAACCCTTTATTTAAGTTGGGATTTGGATTGGTAGAAGTTGGTACAATTACACCTTTAAAACAATATGGGAATAGTAAACCTAGAGTTTTTAGATTAGTAGAAGACCTAGCACTTATAAATAGATTGGGCTTTAACAATCATGGTTCAGATGTGGTATTGAATAGGATTAAATCAAATAATAAACTGGGAGTGTTAGGAATTAACGTTGGTCCTAATAAAGATTCTGATAATCGAATAAATGATTATTTAATAGGAATTGAAAAATTCCACGAAGTTGCAGATTATATTACTATTAATATCTCTTCACCAAATACTGAGAACTTAAGAAATTTTCATGATGAAAGAAAATTGCAGGATTTACTTAAATCTGTTTCAGAAAAGAAAAAAAGTTTAGATTCAAATATTCCAATAGTAGTAAAAATTTCACCTGATATAGATGAAAATCAGATAAATCTAATTTCAGAAATTCTTTTAGAAAATGATATAAGTGGAATAATTATTTCAAACACTTCAGAGTCATCTAGAGATATTTTAAAAAATATTCAAAGACATCAAAAAGGAGGATTGTCCGGAAAACCTATTGAGAAAAAATCAAATTTATTAATAAACAAGTTTTACAATCTATTAAAAGGTAAAATTAAGATTATTGGAGTAGGAGGAGTAGACTCTGGACAATCAGCTTACGAAAAGTTTTTACTAGGTGCAGACTATATTCAATTATATACAGGAATGGTTTTTCAAGGTCCAAATATAGCTAGTATTATTAAAAAAGACCTAAAAGAATTATTGACTAGAGATGGTGTAAAGAATTTTAGCGAAATTGTAGGAAATAAAACTCTTTCTTAATTCTAATAAACTTGACGCCACCAACATCTAACCTTATATAGGCACTACTATTATGACAAAAAAATGTGAACTTACTGGAAAAATTCCTATGAAAGGTCATAACGTTAGTCACGCTAATAATAAAACTAAAAGAAGATTTTTGCCTAATCTTAAGAAAGTAAAGTTTACTAGTGAGCTAATGAAAAGAAGCTTAAAATTAACAGTAAGTAATGCTGGAGTTAGATCAGTTGATAAAAAAGGGAGTTTTGACGAATATTTAAAGACTGTAAAAAATAAAAACTTATCCCCAAGACTTAAAAAATTAAAAAAAGGTATTCTAATTAAATCCCCATTTAAGAAAAAACCTTTAGCAAAATCAGCGTAATGAATAGATTATTCTTATTTCTCTCATTTTTAATGGGAGTGGTTGTTTTATCCTCAAATTATTTAGTTCAATTCCCAATTAAATATTATGGTTTAGAAGAAATTCTAACTTATGGAGCATTTAGTTACCCAATAGCTTTTTTAATAACAGACTTAGCAAACAGATCTTACGGAAAATTGGTTGCAAGAAAAATTGTTTATATTGGTTTTGCGATAGGAATAAGTTTTACTCTTATATTCTCAACAAATTTTGCAGATCTAATTTCAGTAAGAATTGCAATCGGTTCAGGAACAGCTTTTTTAGTAGCTCAACTATTAGATGTCCAAATATTTGACCAATTAAGAAAAAAAAAGTGGTTTATTGCTCCTTTAACATCATCTCTAATTGGATCTACGATTGATACATTTTTATTTTTTTCAATATCATTTTATGCAACAGGTATTCCGTGGGTTACCTTATCTTTAGGAGATTTAGCAGTTAAGATACTCGTTGCCCTTGTTATGTTAATTCCATTCAGAATTCTTCTTGGTACTTTAAAACCGGTATAGTTTAGATTTTAGGCTCTGGTTGTGTCATACAATGAATAGCTCCAAAACCCCAAATGAGTTTAGAGCAGTCAATTGGTATAATTTTTTTATTTTTAAAAAATTTTTTAAAAATTAAAATTACTTTTTTATCATTTTTGTCATTAAAGATTGGTAATAGTACTATTTTATTAGCAATATAAAAATTCAGATAACTTGCAGGAACTCTTACTTTTTCAATATATATAGGCTTAGGCATTGGTACTTCAATTATTTTAAATTTTTTTTTGTTTATATTTTTAGCGTTCTTTAAAATATTTAAATTTTCTTTTAAATTTTTATAATTCTTTTCATTTTTATTTTTTTCGACTGCAGTCATAATTGCGTCTTTGGAGACAAACCTTGAAATATCATCGATGTGTCCGTGTGTATCGTCTCCTTTAATCCCCTTATTAAGCCAAATGAAATTTTTAACATTTAAATATTTACTTAAAGTTTTTTCTAAAGATTTTTTTGTTATCCCGGGATTTCTTTCTTGTACTTTGCTTAAAAGACATTCTTTCGTTAGAAGAACTGATCCTTTACCATTGACATCTATAGCACCTCCCTCTAATACTAATTTTTTTGTCTTATTATTAATCTTAATAACAGGATCTATTTTTTTTACTTTAGTTAAATTTGATAATTTATTGTTGATATTGTTGTCTTTTTTATAATCTTTGTATTTACTCCATGCATTGAATTTAAAATTTACAATCAACTTTTTTTTGGCCTTTTCATTTATTATATATATTGGACCAGAGTCTCTTAACCAAATCCGATTAGTGGTTATTTTGTAAAAAATAATATTTTGTAACTTATTAGGAAATTTACTTAATAAATTTATAATTTTTTTTTTGTCTTTATAATTATTTATTAATAAATTTATCTTTTGTGATCTTGATAATTCACTTATTATTTGTGTAACTACTTTTGGGATATTTTTAAACAGACCAGGCCAGTCACTTTTGTTGTGTGGCCAAGCTATCCATACACTCTCTTGCAACTCCCATTCTGCAGGCATTCTGTAGCCTATAAGAGATAAATTATTATTCATCTTTAGGGTTTTTTAGAAGTCCTTTGTAATAATCTATTCTTCTATCTCTTAAAAATGGCCAATGATTTCTAGCTGTTTCAATTTTATTTAGATCAATGCTAGTAATTAAAATTTCCTCTTTATCTGATTTTGATTTCGCAATAATATTTCCACTGGGATCGATAATCATTGAGTTACCCCAAAAGTGTATTTTTCTTTTTCCAATTTTCTCTAAACCAATTCTATTTATAGCAGCAACAAATACCCCATTTGCTATGGCGTGAGATCTTTGGATGGTTATCCATGCTTCTAATTGGGATTTTCCAAACAGTTTTTTCTCTTTAGGGTGCCAACCAATCGCTGTTGGATAAAATAAAATTTCTGCTCCTTTTAGCGTTGTTAGCCTGGCAGCTTCTGGAAACCATTGATCCCAGCAAATCAAAGAACCAACTTTTCCATATTTTGTTTTTGTAGATTTAAAACCTAAATCTCCTGGAGTGAAGTAGAATTTTTCATAATAACCTGGATCATCTGGAATATGCATTTTTCTATACTTTGATATAATTTTACCCTTGTCATCAATTACAATGCTTGTGTTATGATAAAAACCAGTAGTTTTTTTTTCAAATAAAGAAATCATTAAAACAACAGATAGTTCTTTGGCTAATTTACAATATATATCCGATAATCTACCTGGAATTTTTTCTGCTAACTTAAACTTAGCATGATTTTCACTTTGACAAAAATATGGAGATAAAAATAGTTCAGGAAGACATATTATTTTTGCTTTTTTTTTTGCTGCTTCTTTAATCTTAATTACAGAATTTTCTATATTTTTATTCTGATTATCAAAAACTTTAGTTTGAATTAAACCAATTGTAGTTTTTTTTGCCATGAATTTTTTAAAAAATATTTGAAAAATTTTTCCGATCTCTACTCTTCCATTCTCCTCTATGGTAAGCATCACTAGCTATTAGAGGCAAAACACTTGTAGCTTCTGCAAAAACCATTTGTTCTTTCGTGATATCAACTTTACCCCAAGAGCTTGCCTCTTTTAAAGTTGAGCTACTGCATGCTCCATCTCTACTATCTGCAACTGTGATTTGAACAGCATACTTATGCATATCAACATCTCTTCCTAAAAGTTCTGCACATATAACTGTATCTTGTATAAAATTCTTTGGTACTCCACCACCTATCATGAACAATCCCGAGCTTTTGGATTTAATCTTAATTTCAGTAAGTTCTCTAAATTCCCTGACAGAGTCAATTGTCATATGCTTTTTTGGATTTTTTTCCTGGTGCATTACTAAACCAAATCCTGCACTAGAATCTGTAAAAGCAGGACAGAAAATTGGAACATCATTATCAAATGCTGTTTCGATTAATGAATCTTTCTTTTTTGAGTTCTTTTTCAGATACTTTCCCATTTCATGTATGAACTCTCTAGAAGTGTAACTCCTTGACTCCAATGTATTTGCTATATCACATATGATTTTGTCACACATTTGAAGCTCTTCCTCATCAATATAAGTGTCGTAAATTCTATCGATATAGTTATTTCTTAATTCAGAATCATTTTGAAACTGTGAGCCCTGGTAATGTTTAAAACCTAGCGCTTCAAAAAAATCCATATCTACAATTGAAGCTCCAGTTGCAACAATTGCATCGACCATATTATATTTAACTAAATCCTTATAAATATTCATACATCCTGCAGCTGATGTAGATCCAGCTAGAGTTAGGAAAATCGTACAATCTTTATCTTTCAACATTTCATTATAAATATTTGCTGCGTTAGCAGTCTCTCTAGATACGAAAGACATTTTTTTCATTGATGAGATTATCTTTCTTGCATCAAATGAAGTGATATCAATGTGTTCTACTGGGTTTTTTAAAAAATCTTTTTTACTATTGTGACCCAAATTTTTTTGGTCTGACATTAAGCAACCATGTTAGCTTTATTGCTATCTTTATCGTACATTGTCATTATTGGTTTATCTTCAACTTCATAAATCTCATTTGAATAGTATCCATTGAATTGGGTTCTAAAAGTCAATCCATAAGCTCCAAGCTGACCAAGTTCTATGTAATCATTTTCTTTAATATTGTTTGGAAGCAAAAAAGGACCCTTCATATAATCCATGCTATCACATGTTGGGCCAAAAAAATCAAAAGCGGTTAATTTTTTAGAAATAATTTTATTTGAGTTATCTTTAATCATTTTTGATGGGTAAACAATATTTGGAGTACCAGCATCAAAAAGAGTACCGTATGTACCATCATTAATATAAAGCTTCTGTTTCTTTCTCAGGTTAACTTTAACAATTGTTGATCCACTTTCAGCAACTAAAGCTCTTCCAGGTTCGCAAATTATTTTAGGTAAATTTTTAATTTTTAAATTTTCTAGACTTTTTTTAATTTCATTAAAATAACTATTTAATGATTGGGGAATTAAATCAGGATAGATAGTTGGAAATCCACCTCCTATATTTATATAATCTGGAATTATTTTTGTTTTTTTAATTATATTTCCAATTTCAGTTATACCTTTTGAGTAAGAGATTGGATGCATACATTGAGATCCGACATGAAAACTCAAGCCAATTTTTTTTGCATGTTGTTTTGCCAATCTAGTTAAACCTATAGCCTCAGATGTTAAAGCTCCAAACTTTTTTGATAAGTCTATTTCTGCATGTTCGTTTGAAACTGCCACTCTTACAAATAATTCTAAATCTTTTGCATTATTTGTACTTTCTATAATTTTGATTAATTCATCTTTAGTATCTAATGAAAACGTTTTAACATTATAATCAAAATAAGCTTTCTTAATACTCTCTCTACTTTTTACAGTATGCATATATGAGCATTTTGCATTATGACTAAAGTTTCTTATGGCTTTTATTTCTTCGATTGATGCAACATCAAATTGTCCTATTCCGCTATCTATTATAGTTTTAAGCACTAAAGGATTAGGATTTGTCTTTACAGCATATAAAACAGATCCTGAGAACTTCTTTAAAAAAAATTTTACAGCAGACTCAATTGAGCTTTTTCTAATACAATATACTGGTTTTTCAGGTTTCAGTTGATTTACAAGTTCTTCAACTGATTTAAATTTTTGCATTTTTAATGCCTCCAAAAAAAATTTAACAAAAAAAAAGTCTTTTAAATAAAAAAACTTTAATATTTTCCGCATGTAAGGTTAAAAATCACCAATGTAAAGCAAATAATTCAAGTCAGTGTTGTTAAATAATCATATATTGAAAAATTTAACATAGTTACCATATTATGTTCATGAAAGAACAAGCAACACTTCAAAACCTAAGTGATTTTGAGAATAAATCGCTATTGATTTGTGATGATGATAATCCTTTTAGAGAAAGATTGGCAAGAGCAATGGAAAAGAAAGGTTTTGAGGTTTTTCAAGCAGAGAGTGTACAGAAGGGCGTCGAAGCTGTTAAGGCAAGAAAACCTGGATTTGCTGTAGTAGACTTAAGGCTTGGGGATGGAAATGGTCTTGAAGTGGTAAAGGAAATTCAAAACTCAAATAATGATAGTAGAATTATAATGTTAACTGGCTATGGAAACATTCCAACAGCTGTTGCAGCTATTAAAGAGGGTGCAATCGATTATCTTGCCAAGCCAGCAGATGCTGAAGATGTTGAAAAAGCCTTGTTAGCTGATCCATCAAAAAAAGCTGCACCTCCAGAAAATCCCATGTCAGCAGACAGAGTAAAATGGGAACATATTCATAGGGTGTTTGAGCTTTGCAATAGAAATGTATCTGAAACAGCAAGAAGACTTAAAATGCACAGAAGAACTCTTCAAAGAATTCTGTCTAAAAGATCACCTAGATAAATTTTCTAACTTTTATAATTTGCTTAACTAATAATCCCAAAATGGCGATTTTGAATACTTCAGCCAATAAAAAAGGTTTAGCTCCCAATGCGAAAATAGGCTTGTCCCATCCGATTAACGTACCTAACCACAATAATCCTAAAATATATATAGTTGAAGTTGCAATAACAAGTTTACCCAAAACAACAAAAAAACCATCCTCGAATTTAATCATAGATGCCAAATAACATGCTGTTAAGAATCCAATTAAATATCCCATAGTTGGACCAGTAAAATATAAAAGTCCGACACCTTTTTCTGGAGAATTTGAAAAAACGGGTAATCCTGCAATTCCTTCAATTAAATACAATCCGACAGTAGCTAATCCAATTTTATAACCTAAGCTAATACCTAAAAATAAGACTACAAAAGTTTGCATAGTCATAGGAACTGGGTAAAAAGGAATTTTTATTTTGGCAGAAATAGTCAAAGCTATTGAACCAAGAACTATAGCTAACACAGATTTAATTATTTTAAGTTGTGTAAGATTTTTTGTTAATTCCATAAAATTAATAATACTCTTAATTGTTAATATAATCTAGTGATTAGTAGATTAAATTAAAGTTTAGACTATATTGAGTATAAAACATTTAATAAAATTTAATGAGAAAAATACAAAAATCTGATCATTTTTATCTTATTGATGGTTCTGGATATATCTTTCGAGCTTATTATGCATTACCACCATTAAGTAGAAAAAGTGACGGACTGCCAACAGGCGCTGTTAGTGGTTTTTGCAGTATGCTTTTTAAACTTTTAGAGGACTCAAAATCAAATCAAAATATGCAGAAACCAACTCATTTTGCAGTTATTTTTGACTCTGCTAGGAAAACATTCAGAAATGAAATCTATAGTGAATATAAAGCAAACAGATCTGAGGCGCCTGATGACCTTGCACCTCAATTTGAATATATAAGGAAGTCTGTTTTAGCATTTAACCTACCATCTGTAGATTTACCCAATTATGAAGCAGATGATTTGATCGCAACTTATGTCGACAAAATACTCAAAAAAGGTGCGAAGGCTACCATTGTTTCATCAGATAAAGATTTAATGCAGTTATTTCAAAAAAATGTCCGTATTTTTGATCCAATGAAAAATAAATTCGTAACTGAAGAAGATGTAATCAAAAAGTTTGGGGTTGATGCATCAAAAGTAATAGATGTCCAGTCCTTAGCAGGTGATAGTAGTGATAATGTACCAGGTGTACCCGGAATAGGAGTAAAAACTGCTGCCGAGCTAATTAATAAATATGGCAGTCTAGAAAAATTGTTGAAATCAGCTCATGAAATTAAACAAAACAAAAGACGAGAAACTCTCTTAGAAAATAAAGATAAAGCATTAATTAGTAAAAAACTTGTGACTTTAGATCATAAATCTCCAATAAATAGAGAACTAGATGAGTTTCAGTTAAAAAGTATAGACAAAGATAAATTATATAAATTTTTAAGAGAGATGGAATTTAATAGATTATTAAGTTCTGCTATTTCTGCATATGGAGAGCCAGACTTAACAAGCTCTGTTCCAGAAACTAAAAATATAGAAAAGCAAAGTCCAATTAATAATAAAAATTATTATTTAATTTCTAACCCAGATGAAATAGATGAGTGGGTCGAAGAGGCCGAAGAATTAGGAGAGGTTGCTGTTGATACTGAAACAAATTCTCTAGATCCTCATCAAGCAGAGCTGGTAGGTATCTCGCTTTCTTCAAAAATAGGGAAGGCTTGCTATATTCCAATTGGTCACAAATCGTCAAAATGTATTAAAAAAGAGGTTGTTATAAAAAAACTAAAAAAATTATTAGAGGATCCAAGTGTTAAAAAAATTGGTCAAAATATTAAATTTGATTTTATTGTATTATTTAAACACGGTATAACATTGTCTGCCATGGAAGACACAATGTTGATGTCTTATGTTTTAGATGCAGGAAAAAATAGACATAATATGGATACATTATCAGAGTTACATCTTGGACATAAAACGATTTCTTTTAAAGAAATGGTGGGAACCGGAAAAAAAGAAATCAATTTTAGTGAAGTAGAAGTTAATAAAGCAAAAGATTATGCAGCTGAGGATGCTGATATAACTTTTAGACTTTATAAGAAATTTCTTAAAAATCTAAAATCTGAAAAACTGATTAATATTTATGAAATATTTGAAAAGCCGTTAATCAAAATTCTCGCATTTATGGAAATAGAAGGTGTTGAGATAGATAGTAAGTTTTTAACTTCTCTTTCAAAAAAATTTGAAAAAAAAATCCTAACATTGGAAAAAGATATATTTAAAATTTCAAAAAAAGAGTTCAACATCGGTTCACCTAAACAACTAGGTGAAATCATTTATAATGAACTTAAAATAGCAGGCTTAAAAAAAACAAAAAAAGGTGGATTTGCAACTAGTGCTTCTGTCCTAGAGGATTTGGCCTTTAAGGGCAACAAATTTCCTAAATTAATCTTGGACTGGCGACAGTTATCAAAATTAAAAAATACTTACTCAGATGCATTACCCGAGCATGTTAACCCAATAACAAAAAGAGTACATACCTCCTTTTTGTTAGCTGCTACAACAACCGGAAGACTAGCTTCAAGTGACCCTAATCTGCAAAATATTCCTATAAAATCTGATGATGGCAAAGATATAAGAAAAGCATTTAGAGCGAAAAAAGATCATTTATTAATTTCTGCGGATTATAATCAAATAGAAATGAGAATTCTTGCTGATTTAGCAGATGTGAAAGAGTTAAAAAAAGCTTTTAAAAACCAGGAAGATATTCATTCATTAACAGCTAGCCAAATATTTAATATTGATATTAAAAAAGTAAATCAAGACCATAGAAGGAAAGCCAAAGCTATCAATTTTGGAATAATTTATGGAATTTCCCAATATGGTTTAGCAAAGCAAATTAATGTATCCAACTACGAAGCTGAAGAATTTCTAAATTCATACTTTGGAAAATTTCCAGAAATTAAAGTCTACATGGAAAATACTATTAAATTTTGCAGAAAAAGTGGTTATGTAAATAATATTTTTGGAAGAAGATCACACTTTAATGGGATAAACGACAAAAATTTTAATGTTAGAAATTTTCAAGAACGTGCTGCAATTAATGCACCAATACAGGGATCAGCTTCAGAGATAATGAGACTAGCCATGATAAGATTAAATAAAAAAATGTCTGAGGATAAAATTACAAAACCAAAAATGCTTCTTCAAATTCACGATGAATTAATCTTTGAAGTTCCAAAAAAAGATGAAAAGTTGATGACCAAAATAATTAAAAATGAGATGACAAGTGTAGCTCAAAGCGACTTTCACTCATTTTCTACCCCTTTAACAGTTGACGTTAATGTAGGTGATAATTGGGGAATGCTTCATTAATTTAATATCATTGCCCAAATTAGGACAATTTAGTATTTTTAGATGAATATATGCAGAAACAAACTATAGCTTTAATCGATGATGATAGAAACATACTCACAAGCTTAAGTATTGCTTTAGAGAAAGAGGGTTTCAAAGTGCAAACCTATATAGATGGAGAGAGTGCACTAATTGGATTAACAAGAGTTCCACCTGATCTAGCAGTTATTGACATCAAAATGCCAAAGATGGATGGAGAAGAATTATTAAAAAAACTTAGAAAAAAAACATCTTTACCTGTAATTTTCTTAACATCTAAAGATGATGAAATTGACGAGCTACTAGGCCTAAAATTGGGTGCAGATGATTTTGTAAAAAAATCAGGAGGTTTTTCTATAAAAGTTTTAATTGAAAGAATTAGAGTTCAGTTAAGAAAAAAAGATTCAAATAATATTTTAGAGGAAAACAAAAGTTTAATTTCTCATGGAAGATTAAAATTAGATCCCTCGCAACTTGAATGCGAGTGGAATGGAAAACAATTACCTGACAAATTAACAACGACTGAATTTTTAATTGTTAAAGAATTAGCCAAGAGACCAGGTATTATTAAAGAAAGAGCTCAATTAATGGATATCGCTTACAGGGAAGATACAGATATAGAAGACAGAACTATTGACAGTCATGTTAAAAGAATTCGTAAAAAATTTAAAAAAGTAGACCCTGATTTTTCAGCTATTGAAACTAGGTATGGTAGTGGATATAGATGGAATGTTAGCTGATGTTTAGTAAATACTTAAAAACCCTTTCAATATTAAAAAAATTCTTATTCATTAACTTTGTTATTTTTACTATTATTGGATTATTTACAATAGTTTACTTAAATAACATTCAAAAAAACTTAGTAAAAAAAAAATCTGAAAATCATATAAAAATTATAAATAACACTATCGATAATCTTTCAAGATTAAACGTAAAATTTGATGCTGATGATATACGAAAATTTCTATTTTCAACAAGATTTATATTTCAAAATTTAGATAGAGTAATTTTTTTTGATAGTAACTTAAATCTCATAGGAGATACAGATACATTAGATCTTGATCCGAGATCATTTTCAACAAGATTAGATGAGATTGAGTTTGAAAGTTTAAGTGAAGACAAAATTGATCAAAATATCGAAGAAAAAAATATTAATATAGATCAAGAAAAGCCAGTATCTTTGAAAGATATTTTGACTGACTACTCAAAATCAGAAAAATCTGTAAATCCATTTACTTTTATTCAAGAAAATTACAATCAATTTAAATTAACAACTATAAAAGATGTTGAAAGAGAAGGATCAACTGTAGGTTATTTAGCAATAACTGAGATTGCTAATGATATTAAAACTGCAACAGATGAGAGAAAGGCTTTTGTAATTAGAACTGCAATATCTGTTGGATTTGTAATTTTAATTTTTTCATTTGTGTTAAGTAGATATTTTATTAAACCAATTCAAAATTTGGTTCATTATACTAAACTTATAAAAGAAAAAAATCAGACTAAGTCAAACATTGAAAATTTAAAAAATAGAAACGATGAATTGGGTCTTCTTTCAACTTCTCTTGAGGATATGACAATTGAGTTACAAAAAAGAGTAACGCATGCAGAAAATTTTTCTACAGATCTTGTTCATGAAATTAGAAATCCTTTAGCGTCTTTAAAAGGTGCATCTGAAATTTTGCAAGATACAAATGATAAAGATCAAAGACTTAAACTAATAAATATTCTTAGCCATGATGTTCAGCGTATTGAAAGATTAATTACAGATTATTCTCAAATGTTAAAGGATGAAGTTGCTTTGAGTAAAGAAAAAATGAATAAGATAAATGTAGAGCCAATTATTAAATCTGTTGTAGATGATTATAATAATATCCATAAAGTTAAAAAGGATATTGATGTAAGATATGAAAATGATGGAAAAAAAGAGTACTTTATTAAGGGTATAGAAAATAGAATAGAACAAATAATTGCAAATTTATTAGATAATTCTATATCCTTTAGCAAAAAAGGTTCTAGCATTTTAATTAATGTTTCAGATAGCTCTGAAAATAAAGTTTCAATTAAAATACTTGATGAAGGAGAAGGTTTTAAGGAAAAAGATACTTCAAGAATATTTAAGAGATTTTATAGTAATCGACCTGATAAGTTTGGAGAACATTCTGGGCTAGGATTAAATATTGTTAAAAATCTGGTTGATTTACACGATGGAGAAATTGTAGCATCTAATCGAGTTGATACTGTAGGTGCTATGATAGAAATAAGATTTCCTAGCATTTAATCTAATGTTGATAAAATAATACTTAACGTTATAAACCTTGCAATGGAAGATTATAAAGTAAAAGATATTTCACAAGCTGATTTCGGAAGAAAAGAAATTTCTATTGCAGAAAGTGAAATGCCAGGATTGATTGCTTTACGAGAGGAATATTCAAAAACGAAACCCCTTAAGGGTGCTAAAATTATTGGCTGTTTACATATGACTATTCAAACAGCTGTACTTATTGAAACATTGGTTGATTTAGGAGCAGAGGTTAGATGGTCATCTTGTAATATTTTTTCAACTCAAGATCATGCTGCTGCTGCTATTGCTAAAGTAGGTATACCTGTTTATGCGTGGAAGGGTGAAACTGAAGAAGAATACTTATGGTGTATCAAACAAACTATAGTAGGTAAATCTGATTGGAAGCCAAATATGTTATTAGATGATGGTGGTGACCTAACAGCAATCATGCATAATGAATATAAAGAATTGATGAAAGATGTTAAAGGAATTTCAGAGGAAACAACAACTGGAATTAAAGCACTTAACAAAATGGAAAAAGACAAATCTCTTTTAGTGCCAGCAATAAATGTAAATGACTCAGTAACTAAATCAAAATTTGACAATTTATATGGTTGTAGAGAAAGTTTAGTTGACGGAATAAGACGCGCAACTGATGTTATGATGTCAGGTAAAATTGCAATTGTAGCAGGCTTTGGTGATGTTGGCAAAGGAAGTGCTGCCTCTTTAAGACAAAGTGGAGCAAGAGTATTAGTCACAGAGGCAGATCCAATTTGTGCTCTTCAAGCTGCAATGGAGGGGTACGAAGTAGTTTTAATGGAAGAAGCTATAAGTAGAGCAGATATAGTTGTAACTGCTACTGGAAATAAAGATATAGTTACAGCAGACCACATGAGAGACATGAAGGATAGAGCTATCTTATGTAACATTGGACATTTTGATAACGAAATACAGGTCGAGGCTCTGAAAAATTATAAATGGACTGAAGTTAAACCACAAGTTCATGAGATTGAACTTCCTGGTGGTAAGAGAATTATTTTATTAGCAGAAGGAAGATTGGTAAATTTAGGGTGTGCAACTGGACACCCTAGCTTTGTTATGAGTGCTTCATTCACTAATCAGGTAATTGCACAGATAGAACTTTGGCATAATTACAAAAATTATGAAAATAAGGTTTATGTGTTACCTAAGCATTTGGATGAAAAAGTTGCTACTTTACATCTTAAAAAAGTTGGTGCTAAACTAACTAAACTGTCTAAAGATCAAGCAGATTACATAAGCGTAGCAACAGAAGGTCCTTTTAAACCAGATGCTTACCGCTATTAAAGATAGCAAAATTAATATTACTTCTGAGAAATCTACAAGAGAATTGGCAGAAAAATTAACCTCCTACTTTAAAGGAGGCGATTACGTTTTTTTGTATGGGGAGATGGGAGTTGGTAAGACAACTTTTGTAAAATATCTTGTTAATAAATTTCAGATTGATCAAAAGTTAGAACCTACTGAGGTTACTAGCCCTACTTTTAATTTACTAAATGAGTATAAAACTAATAAATTTACCATTAAACATTATGATTTATTTAGGATAAAAAATAGTTCAGAAATTAAAGACTTAGATATTTTTGAAAAAAATGAAAAAATTATTACTCTGGTTGAGTGGCCTAAATTACTAAAAATTAATAATAAAGCAAAATCTATTGATTTATTATTTACATACGAAAATGAACTTAAAAATAGAACAGTTGAGATAAAAGGTTTAAATTCTATTTAGTAAAATGCTAAATTTTAAAAAGTTAAATGAAATTAAAGGTGACGCATCCTTTCGAAAATTTTATAGAAATAAGAATAATCATTCGGTTATAGTTTATGCTAAAAAAGAGAAAGTTAAAAATCTTTTAATCTATGATGCTATTAATAAAATTTTAAATAAAAATAAAATCCTAGCACCAAAGTTACTAAATCAAAATTATAAAAACAATTATATAGAGGTTGAAGATTTTGGAGATAATACCTTATACAAAGTCTTGAAACAAACAAAAACTAACAAAGAGCTAATTTTTATTAAAATATTAAAAACTTTAAGAAGATTACAATTAATTAAAGATAAACAGGTGGTAAATCTTAATAATAAGAAATATAAAATGGTGGAGTACGATAATAAAATATTATCCAATGAAGCAAAATTGTTTTCTGAATGGTACGCACCTAGAAACATAAATAAATTTAAGATCAGAAATTTTAAAAAAAAATATGAAAATGAGGTTAATAAGTTGTTATCTAAATTGGTTTTAAAAAACAATACTTTTGTTCACAGAGATTTTCACGTATCAAATTTAATGTATGTTAAAAATAATATTGCAGTTATTGATAGCCAAGATGCTTTAATCGGTAATAAAGCTTATGATTTAGCTTCACTGGTTGATGATGTAAGATTTAAAACATCTAATAAACTTAAAAATAAAATTTTAAAAAATTACTTTAAAAAATTAAAAAAAACTGAAATTAATAAATTTACAAATGACTTTGAAATTTTATCTGTTCTTAGAAATTTAAAGATCATAGGAATTTTTATGCGTTTAGCGTTAAGAGATAAAAAAAAAAAATACATCAAAATGATACCCTATGCCTGGGAAATGATTAACTATAGGATGAAAAGAAATAGGGAATTTGTTAATTTAAAATTGATACTAAAAAGTAATTTCCCTAAATTTGTTAAATAAGTTGTGAAAATAAATACTGCTTTAATATTATGTGCTGGTTTTGGAAAACGGTTAAATCCAATTACTTTAAAAACACCTAAACCTTTAATAGAAATTAAAGATATTACCATGCTTGAGAAAAGCATAAACTTAATTAAAGAGATGCATATTAGTAAAATTTTTATTAATACTTTCTATTTAAAAGAACATTTTTCAGAGTTTATTAAAAATAAAAATTTTAATTTAGATATTCATATTGTTGAAGATGGAGGAAGTATTTTAGATACTGGAGGCGGTATATTAAATATGATCAATCATTCTGGTGGAGATGATTTTATAGTCTTAAATCCTGATACAATTTGGTCAAATGAATATCGAGACGAAATTATAAAAATGGAAGAAATTTATTTTGCAAAAAAATTAGAAAATATACTTTTATTAGTTAATAAAAAATTAAGTTTTGATCAAAATTTAACTGGAGATTTTAATCTTTCAAATAATTTAATCTCTAAAAAAGATAACCTAGATTTTATTTATACTGGTTGCCAAATTTTAAACAAAAAAATTTTAATGAACCAAACTATAAATAAATTCTCAATTTTAAATATTTGGAATAAATTAATAGATGAAAAAAAATTATATGGGTTTGAAAGTAAAAAAAAATTTTATCACTTAACAAACTTAAACATTTTTAATAAACTAAAAGATCTTTAGCTCGTTCAGTGTCAAGATATTCACAATTTAATATCTTATTGTCTCCATTAAATTCTATAAACAACGGATTACCAGTTGGTATTTCTAATTTAGCAATCTTATTGTTATCTAGTTTAAAAAGATATTTACATAGAGACCTTAGGGAATTTCCGTGAGCAGAAATTAAAATATTTTTGTTTTTAAAATTATTTTCAACATATTTAATATAATATTTGATTACTCTTTCATAAGTATCTTTTAAAGACTCAGTATCTGGAATTTTATCAGCAGGTATATCTTTATATGCACTAATATTTATTGGGTGATAAGCACTATTTTTATCCAATGGATCAGGTCTTAAATCCCATGACCTTCTAAATTGATGAACTTTTTCTTCCCCAAGTTCTTTTTTCATTTCATCTTTATTCAAACCTGTAAGAGAACCATAGTGTCTTTCATTGAGTTGCCAAGCAGATTTAATATTTTTATAGTCATTTAATTGTTCCTGTATAATTTTCAGAGTATTAATGGCTCTCAATTGAAATGATGAGTAATATAAATCTATATTTATTTGTTTCTCCTTGATGAGTTTACCTGATTTTTTTGCTTGAGCTCTGCCATTATCATTTAAGTCAACATCTACCCATCCTGTAAATCTGTTTTCAAGATTCCATACACTTTGACCGTGTCTCACAAGTATTAAATAACTCATTTGTTTATCTTTTAGAATAATTTGATAAATAAAACTATACTTATTAATGATAAATATTTTTTTGAAAAATAAAATTTTATTTATAATAATTTTTCTATTAACAGGCTGTTCTTCAATACCTTCCAACACCAGTAATAGCTGCTCTATTTTTAATGAAAATTATTTGTGGTATAAGCATGCAAAAAAAGCTGAACAAAAGTGGGGAACACCTATTCACTTACAGCTTGCAATTATAAAAATGGAATCTGGGTTTGATTGGCTTGCGAAACCTCCGCGTCAAAAACTTTTTAAAATAGTTCCCTACAAAAGACCCTCCAGTTCATTTGGCTATTCTCAAGCTGTAAAAGGAACTTGGAAACAATATAAGACTGAGACAGGGAATAAATTTGCAACTAGAACAAGATTTAAAGATAGTGTTGATTTCATTGGGTGGTATACAACTAAAACTGAAAAAATTTTAAAAGTTTTAAAAACAGATGCATTTAAACAGTATATTGCTTACCATGAAGGTTGGGGAAATTACAAAAATTATAAAAGTAATAAGAAAGTTGTTAATTTAGCAAAAAGAGTAGAGAAACAGTCAAATATTTATAAAAAGCAATTATCTGATTGTAAGAATTCTTTATCTACTAATAAATATATTGTTTTTTAATTTAATTGTTTTTTAAGTTCTATATCTACTGCATCAATACGTTTTGTATTCTTTGCTAATGCTAAGTACATTGTCGGAGTTACATATAATGTGAAGAAAGTTGAAATAATCATACCTCCAAGAATAGTTCCTCCAACAGCTAATCTAGAGCCTTCTCCTGCACCTGGCCCAATATTTCCTATTACTAGCGGCAACATGGCAATCATAGTACTTAATGATGTCATAATAATTGGTCTTATTCTCATTTGACATGCTTTGAGTATTGCATCTTGTAGTTTAACACCAGTTGTTCTTATCTGATTTGTATAGTCTACTATTAAAATACTATTCTTTGTTGAGATACCAATCAGTATTATTAATGCAATCTGAGAAAAAATATTTATCGAGCTATTTAAAAATAAAATAAAGACCAATCCACCAAAAACTGCAAGAGGAACTGTTAAAATGATTATAAAAGGGTGCACAAAAGAATTAAATGTTGCCGCCATCACCAAATAAGCTGTAATCAATGCCAAAGCAAAGATTAAATAAATTTCATTAGTTGTTTCTTTTAATTCTTCAGATTTTCCTTTCCAAGTAATCTGATTTTGAGGTGCAACTTTCATCATGACATTTTCCAAATAATTTATAGCTTCTGATAATGTATACTCCTCTGAAAGTGCTGCAGAAATTGTAACAGCTCTTTGACGATTATATCTGGGGAGTACTTCAGCTGTACCTTTTTCCTTGAATTCTACCAAACTTGCAACTGATACAAGTTTTCCAGTAGTCTCTGATCTGACAAAGATTTTTGACAAACCATCTTTATCACGTCTATCCGCAAGGTATTGTTGCAAAATAATTGGATATTCTCTTCCTTCCTTACTAAAAGTAGTAACTCTTTTGCCTCCATAAAGTGTTTCTAAAGTTCTTCCTATATTTTCTGTAGAAACTCCTAAATCGTTAGCTCTATTTTTGTTAGTTATTAATTTAACTTCAGGTTTATTTTTTGTGTAGTCACTTTCTATTCGAGACATATTTCTATTTTTTCTTAACTGACGTAAAACATTTTTCTGTATTTCTTCAAGCTCTTCATAGCTTTTTCCATAGATCACCATTTGAACTGGCTTGTTATAGCTCGAAACTCTGATTGCCTGAGGAGATATTGGGAAAGCAAAGGTTTCAGGAACAGAAACAACCTGTCCGATAGCTTCTCTCAATACAGTCTGACTACTCTTATCTCTATTTTTCCATTCATCTAATAGTGCAATAATTATAAATGTATTGTAAGTTGTTGCAGACTTACCAAATCCTGGAACTCTCATAATAACTCTCTCATATGGACTATCTTTAGCTTGTAATAATTTAATTATTCTGTTCTCAATAATTTGAGCTTTTTCTTGAGTATACTCAAATGAGCTGCCTTCATCAGTAGATCCAATTATTAAATAAACACCCCTGTCCTCAGTTGGAATCAACTCTTTTTTAGAAAAATCAAACAAAAATACTGAAGCTAAAATTATTAAAATTATAAATACAGATATAGTTTTCTGCCTATTTATCCAATATCTTAAAGTATTAAGATAAAAACCAGTAAAAGATTTAAATCCATTGTTAAATTTTTTGACAAAAAAATTTATTTTTTCTTTTTTATTTAAAAATTTACTACCAAGCATTGGGGATAACGTTAAAGCAACAAAAGAAGAAACCACTATAGAGAAAGACAGTGCGATTGCAGTTTCTTTAAATAAAGTTCCAGAAATACCTTTTATGAAAATTAGAGGTAAAAAAACTGCAATTAAAATTAAAGTTGTTGCAATAATTGCAAAAGTAATTTGTTTCGATCCCTTATATGCAGCAACAAGAGGAGTTTCACCATTTTCAATTCTAGTATATATGGCATCAGTCATTATAACGGAATCATCTGTTATTATACCTATTGCCAAAATAAAACTTAATAATACAAAAATATTAATTGAAAGGTCAAATAAGTATAAACCTAAAAACGATCCTATTAAACTAACTGGTAATGCAATCGCTGGAACTATTACAGCTTTGAGGTTGCCAAGAAATAGATAGATAATTAAAACAACTAAAATAAATGCAATAATCAAACTCTTATAAACTTCTTCAATCGCTGCACCAACATATGTAGCTCTATTAAAAGCAACCTCCAATTTTAGTCCATCTGGCAAAGATTTATTTAGTTCATTTATTTTTGCTTTAATCTGATTTGAAAGTTCAACAGTAGAAGCGCCACTCTTAGCGTAAATTCCAATCCCTACAGTTTTTAAATTAATTGCATTTTTTCTTTGAGCTTTAAATAAAGTTTTTTCAGATACAGGTCCTAATTCAACATTTGCTACGTCTGATAAAATAATAACTTTATCCTTATTTTTTTTTAATGGTAATTGTTTAATGCTCTCAATATTTGAATAAGATTTATCAATATTAAGAGTAAGATCTTTGTTGTTCGCTTCCAAGGTTCCTGCTGGAAGATTAACATTCTCATTTCTAAATGCTCTTTCAACCTCTTGAATAGTAAGGTTATTTGCTGCTAATTTAATTGGATTTATCCAAACTCTAACACTTAATTCTCTTAATCCACCAACCCTTATTCTTCCAACGTTAGGCACACTCGAAAAAGCGTCAATTAGATATCTTTCTGCATAATCTCCAAGTTCTAAGTCACTCCAGCTTGGTGAGGATAGACCTACCCACATTGTCGTTGTAAATCCTGCTGCCTGTTTCAATATTTGAGGAGGACTGGACTCACTTGGTAGATTGTCGACTACTCTAGATACTCTCTCTCGAATATCGTTTGCTGCATCATCTAAATCTATATCTGTATTAAATTGAATATTAATCCTACTTCTTCCGCTGAGAGAACTTGAATCTATATTTTTAATTCCTTCTGCTCCACCAATGACATCCTCAATTTTTTGAGTAATTTCTTCGTCTACAATTTCTGCTGAGGCAGATTTGTATTCTGTTTGCACCTGAACGACAGGTGGCTGTATACCATCCGGTAATTCTCTTACGGGCAATTCTGCAAAAACAAAAATACCAAAAATAATTAATATCAAAGACATTACCCAGGCGACCACAGGTCTTTTTATGCTAACTTCAGTAATATACATTTAATTATTAGATTTATCTTTTTTTCCCCAACTAGAATTTCCTTGTTTCTTTTTAGAACCTTTTTCTATTGGTCTGATAGTTAAATTTGGTCTTACTTTTTTTGTACCTTCAGCAACAATTTTATCACCACTGTTAAGACCATTTAAAACTTCTACAAAGCCAATGTATCTATCACCAGTGGTAATTTTTGTTTTTAATACTTTATTTTGCTCGTCCACCCTATAAATAAAGACATTTTCACCTTCAACAACTGTACTTGTATCTGGAATACTTAAACTTTCTCTAACATCATATTTAATTGATATTTCTAAAAATGAGCCTGGAAGTATTTCTCCTGAAAGATTATCCATTTTAATTCTTGTAGCTAAAGATCTTGTCTCTTCGCTTATTCTGCTTGCAAATGAATCTACATTTCCTTTGTATATTTTGTCTTTGTATCCAGAAAATTTTATGTCTACAGGCAAACCAACTTTAATAAATGGTACAAATATTTCTGGTATATCTACATCACAATAAATTGAGCTATTATCTTCTAGATTTATAAGTATTGATGATTTTGAAACTTCTAAATCCTCTGAAAATTCTCTTTTCCCAATTACTCCATCAAATTGTGCTATAATTTTTCTATTTTTAAGATCAGCAATAACATCGCCTTTCTTGACTTTTTGATTATATTTGATCGGTTTAAGAATTTCATACTTTTCAACTTTAAATGATTGAGTCTGAACTGGAGCAGCTGTTCCATAAGTGCTTATAATATTTTCGAATACTCTTTCTTTAGCCGCTGTAACAATTATTCCTGGTGGAGGCCTTTTACTAAATTTTTTTTTAAAATGATTTCCGATCATTGTTCTTCCAACAATTACAGTTGTGATGATTAAAAAAAATATAATTATTATACTTGTTATTTTTGTTGAACTTTTCATAGCTTAGATTTTGCCATACTCTGCCCACGAACCATCATATATGACAGGCAGATAATTAGCGTTTACCAAAGAATATGCAAGGGCTAAAACACAAGCAGTAACACCAGACCCACATGAAAAGACTGGTTTATCCATTGGATTTCTAAATGTATTTTTAAACAAACTTTTTAATTCTTCTTCACTTTTAAATGAAAAATCTTTGTTTATAACTTTTACAAAAGGCAAACAAATAGAATTAGGAATAGATCCACTTCTAACATTTCTTCTTGGATCTGGCACTTTTCCCTCAAATCTCTCTTTACTTCTTGCATCAATAACAACGAAATCTTTTTCTGAAATATTTAAATCAATTTTATTTTTGTCTTTTACCAAAGAAATTAATTCTTTGCCTTCATAATTTGTTTTTGAAAATTTAACGACTTCATTGGATATCTTTTTATTTTCCTGTTTCCATTTTCTCAATCCACCATTGAGAACACTAACAAGCTTTGGATCATGTCCAAAATAAATAAAGTTATACCAACATCTACAAGAACTTATTACATCAGAGTTATCATAAATAATTATTTGATCATCTTTCGAAATTCCTAAGTTTGAAACTATTTTATTCCAATCGTCTAAGCTTGGAAGCATGTGTGGAAGATCTGTATTATTTTTAGAATTTTTGTCTAAGTCAAAAAAAATTGCGTTTGGAATATGTTCATTATTGAATTCTTCCTCAGCATTTCTATTTTCCGCTGGCATATGCCAAGAACAATCAATAACTTTTACTTGGTTAATATTTTTTTCTAACCAATCTGTATCCACTAAAGACATTCTATCTTTTTTCTAAATACTTTTGGTGGTATTCTTCAGCTGTACAATAGTTTTTAACTTGTGATAATTGAGTTACAACTTTTCCAGATAGTCTTTCGTTTTCTTTATTTATAATATTTTCTGCAGTTATTTTTTGGTCATCATTTAAATAAAAAATTTCACTTCTATATTGCGTTCCAAAATCTGGCCCTTGAGAATTAAGAGTTGTTGGGTCATGAATTTCAAAAAAAAATTCAAGGATTTTTTCATAAGATATTATTTTTGGATCGAAATCTAATTTAACCACCTCCGCATGATTTGTTGAACCAGTACACACTTCCTTGTAATTTGTTTCTGCATTATGACCACCACAATATCCAACTTCAGTTTTAATAACTCCATCAAGTTTACTGAACTTAATTTCTGGTCCCCAAAAACATCCTAATCCTAAAATTGCTATTTGCATTGATAATTAATCCAATTGATTTAAAGTTAACCTCATGTTGTCAAAAAATCAATTAGGCTTTTTTTACATGTTCATCTCTGTATGTGCCTTTTCACTAATGGATGTATTAGTAAAGTGGTCAGATTCATATCCTATTGGACAAGTTTTATTTTTCAGGGGTTTTTGTGGAATAATTCCAATTTTGTTTCTTATTCCCAGAAATAGATTTTTAGATTTTTATAAAACAACAAGGCCTATCCTTCATTTTAAGAGATGTTTATCAGGCTTAATTGCTTTAGTTGCAATTTTTATTGCCTTAAGAAATTTACCACTAGCAACAGTAGTAAGCATTACATTTGCAGCACCAATATTTACAACAATTTTCTCAATATTTTTATTAAAAGAAAAAGTTGGTTTATATAGATGGTTAGCTGTCTTAGTAGGTTTTGTAGGAATAATTGTGATTACAGAGCCAGGCTTTAGTTCTTTAAATTTCTACTACATATATCCAATAATTTTTTGTCTTGGCCTATCATATGTAGCTATAGCAATCAGAAAATTATCTACAACAGAGCCAGTATGGCTGATTAGTTTTTTCTTCTCTTTTTCAATAGCAATTTTGGGTCTTTTGTCTCTGTTTCAGGGTTGGGTTATGCCTAATTTTTTAGATTTATTTCTATTGTCTATGGTAGGAATTTTAGGTGGTCTTGCAAATTTATGGTTGTCTCAATCTTACAAATATTCTGAAGTAAGTTTAGTCACTCCTCTGAAATATTTGGCTTTGATATTCGCTATAATATTTGGATATTTTATTTGGAGTGAAGTTCCAACATTAAAAACATTAATGGGATCTTTATTAGTAATATTATCTTCATTTATAATTTTTAGAAGAGAAATGACTTTAAAGAATCGACTGTCAGTTTCACGACATGAGTAATTCACCACGATACTGGAACACAGCAAAAAAATATTTATCCAGGAAAGATAAAACAATGTTTGCTTTGATAAAAAAGTACAAGTCTCCTTCAGAAACGATCTTGACTTCCAGAAAAGATATCTTTTTCTCATTATGCAAAAGCATTATTGGCCAACAAATAAGTGTTGCTGCTGCTAATGCAGTTTTTTTAAAATTTAAAAAAAAATGCAAAAATAAAATTACAGCCAAGATAGTAAATAAGTTAACAACCTCCCAACTTAAAAGCTGCGGTCTAAGTAGGCAGAAGGTTAAAGGTATCAAAAGTTTAGCTAAACAAGTACTTGATAAAACATTTAATCCAAAACTTATTTCTAAAATGTCTGATGAGGAGGCTATAATTTATTTATCTGAATTGAGACAAATAGGAAGATGGTCTGCAGAAATGATCTTATTATTTACTTATAATCGACCTAATATTTGGCCAATTCAAGATATTGGTTTATTAAGAGCGATTTCAAAAAATTATAACAAAAAATACTTGCCCCCAGAAAATTTTGTCAAATTATTGAATAGAAAATTCTCACCTTATTGCTCAGTTGCAACTTGGTATTTATGGAGAAGTATAGATCCGGAGCCTATTCAATACTAAATCCTTCTACTATCTGCATATGTCTAGTGGTTGTATTTTTTGCAATATTCCAACCATCTAAATATTCTTTTGAATTATGACATTCAACAGCCTTTTCATAATTTGGAAATTCCCAGATAACGGTTCTAAAAAAATCATCCCCGTCATATGTTATGTGTTTTCCACCTCTTACTAAGGGAATTCCGCCAAAGCTTTTTATTATTGGAGTTACTACCTCAGCATATTTTTTTAAATTTTCTTGGTTTTCAACTTCTTTATAAACACTTATCCAGTAGGCTTTCATCATTTCTCCTTTTAAATAATTTTAGTTATGATAATAAATTTCATGGCTGATAAATTAATTATTTCTTTTGAAGAGTATACAAGCACTGTTGAAAAATTAGCACTACAAATACATCAAAACTATACGCCATCTGTGCTTGTAGGTATTATGAGGGGTGCTGCACCAATAATTGATATTTTATCTCGAATTTTGAAAGTTCCCACAGCGTATGTTGTAATACAAAGCTATTCTGGAGAAACCGTTGAAGATCAACAAGGAGAATTAATTTTTGCAAGAGACATGAGTGCAATTGCAAAAAATGAAGATTTCAAAAATATATTATTAGTTGATGATTTATCTGATACAGGCTTAACATTAAATAAAAGTATTGATTGGCTTAAACAATATGAGCCTATTAAAAGTCATATAGACGAAATTAGGACAGCATGTTTGTGGAAGAAAAAATCATCAATTTTCAAACCAGATTATTGTCCAGTATTATTAGATGGTGATCCATGGATTGTTCAACCTTATGAGTATTATGATGAAGTTGATATTGATGGATTAAATAAAAAACATTTAAAATAAAAGGCCAGTTAGAACTGACCTTTTATTTTTATAGAAGTATTATTTTGGGATATCTCCTTCAACTCCTTTGACATATACGCTCATGCCTGCCAACATTCCATCATCTGCAACTTTACCTTCTGCAACAAGTAAGTTGCCTTTTTGATCATATATTGGACCTGTAAATGAATGAGCTTTACCGGAAGCTAGATCTTTTTGTAGTTTTTCCACTTCCTTAACTAACCCACTTCCCATTGCAGAATTATAAGGAGCCATTGCCACCATACCTTCTTTTAATCCATGCCAAGTATCTTGTTGTTTCCATGTACCATCTCTTGCTGCAATAGATCTTTCAACATAATATGGTGCCCAATCATCAATTATAGATGTTAAAATTGATTTTGGTGCAAACCTTTGCATATCACTAGCTTGTCCAAAAGACCAAACACCAGCTTTTTCTGCTACTTGAACTGGTGCAGTACTGTCAGTGTGTTGCATTATAATATCTGCTCCCTGATCTATTAAAGCTTGTGCTGCCTCAGATTCTTTTCCTGGATCATACCAAGTAAAAACCCAAACAATTTTTGTTTTAATGTTGGGATTAACTTTTTGAGCCGCTAAAGTCATTGCATTAATCCCTCTTATAACTTCAGGAATTGGGAAAGATGCAATATATCCAATGACGTTTGTTTTTGTCATTTTTCCAGCCATATGTCCTAAAAGAGTTCTGCCTTCATAAAATCTCGCAGAATATGTGGAGACATTTGAGTGCTCTCTTTTATAACCTGTAGCGTGCTCAAATTTTACATTTGGAAAATCTTTAGCCACTTTGTTGGTCGGATCCATATATCCAAAACTTGTTGTGAAAATAAGATCATGACCAGATTTAGCTAATTGTCTAATCACTCTCTCAGCATCAGCACCCTCTGGAACACTTTCCACATAAGTAGTTTTTATTCCAGCAGCTTCAACTGCTTTTCTTCCCTCATCATGTTGGTATGTCCAACCATGGTCTCCTGTTGGACCAACATAAACAAAACCAACTTTAAATTCAGCATTTGCGCTCATGCTAAATCCAAGTAAAAGTAATACTGATGCTAGTAATCTTAAAAAATATTTATACATTTTATTTCCCCTTTAAATTTTAAATTAATGATTCTTTAGCCTAAACAAATTTTTTTAAAAAAAAATATTTATTTTGGAATAGCTAACATCACTTTTCCTTATAGAAGATTTGCCCCAACGAAGTAGGTGTATTAAGTTTTATTTTTCTACTATCACGAGAAATTATTACCAAAACAACAATTGTCATTATATATGGTAATGCACTTAAAAATTGAACTGGAATTCTTATCCCTATAGCTTGCATATGTAGTTGAAGAATAGTTATACCTCCAAATATTATTGCCCCAACTAAAACTTTAAGGGGGCTCCATGTTGCAAAAACTACCAATGCTAGTGCTATCCAGCCTCTACCAGCAGTCATGTTTTCAATCCACTGAGGAGTGTAAATAAGTGATAAGTAAGCCCCTCCCAAGCCACACATTGCTCCTCCATAAAGAATACAACAATACCTTACTAGTAAGACGTTAATACCTTGATTAGCTGCAGATACAGGGGAATCCCCCACCGCTCTTACAATCAAGCCAATTTTAGTCTTCTTTAAAAAATAGTTAGTTCCAAATGGAAGTAAGAACGCAAAATAAAAAACGATTGAATGTCCAAAAAAAATAGGCCCAAACAAAGGGATTGCTTCTTTTAGATTTACAAACAACAAAGGAAATTCCTTTCCAGGTATTCCCACGAAATCTTTCCCAATCATTGCAGACAAACCAATACCAAAAATAGTAAGAGCAAGTCCTGTCGCTACATGATTTGTTAAAAGTGATTGAGTGAGAAATCCAAATATAAAAGATAATAATAAACCAGAAAGCATAGATCCAATTATTGCTAAAAATAAATTGTCAGTAATTACCATTAATGCAAAACCTGAAATTGCACCTATGATCATCATTCCTTCAACACCTAAATTTAATACACCAGATCTCTCGGTTATAAGCTCTCCTGAGGCTGCGAGTATCAGAGGAACAGAGGAAGCCATAATAGCCCCAATTAGAATTCCAAGAAAATTAATATCAATATTCATATTTTTTAAATCTTAAAAATTTTATTCTAAAAAAAAGTAAGAAATCAGATGCAAGGAGAAAAAACAGAATCATTCCTTGAAATACTTGTCCTGTATACTTTGGTACTTGTAAAAATATTTGTGCAGTTTCAGCACCTAAGTAAGTTAGTGCTACAATTAAAGATGCAAATACAATACCGATTGGATTAAGACGACCTAAAAAAGCAACAATTATTGCTGTAAATCCATATTCAGGTGAAATCATTCTATGTAGCTGTCCAATAGGACCGGTGATTTCGCCAACTCCTGCAAGACCAGCACATGCACCGCTAACCATAAATACTAGTAGTATCATTGTTTTACCCTTAAAACCTGCATACTTGGCAGTCTTTAAACTTAATCCCGAAACTTTAATTTGAAAACCCAAATAGGTTTTAAATAAAACAACCCAAGCTAAAAAAACACTGACGAGAGCAATAAAAATTCCAGCATGAATTCGAAGACCCTCAAATAAAATAGGCAATCTAGCAGTGTCACTAAATTGTCTTGTCTCAGGAAAGTTAAAACCCTCTGGGTTACTCCAAGGACCAACGACAAGATAATCTAATAATAGTTTAGATACATAAACAAGCATTAAGCTAACCAATATTTCATTAGTATTAAAATAAATTTTTAAAATTGCAGGTATCATCGCAAATATCATTCCACCAATTGCACCAGCCAAGATTATTAAAGGTAAAACATAAAAACCCTCATGATTATAAAATAACAATGCAACACCCCCACCAACTATTCCCCCAAATGTTAATTGTCCTTCTGCTCCAATATTCCAGTTATTACTTTTGAAACAAAAAGATAGACCGATAGCTATCAGACAAAGTGGGGTTGCTTTTACAAGAAGCTCACTTAGACCATATAAATCTGAAATAGGTGTAATAAAAAAAAATTTTAGAGCTTCTAAAGGTTTGAAACCAAGTAGATAAAATATAATTGCTCCTGCTACTAAGGTCAAAAAAATTGCAAGTACAGGGGTTAAAAAATAAATTAAATTTGAAGTTTCATCACGTCTTTCAATTTTAATCAACTAACCCTCCACCCATTAAAAGTCCTAACTTTTCAGGATTAACCTCCTCAGCACTCATTATTTTTGAGAGCTTTCCTTTATTAATTACAGAAATTCTATCACTAAGTTGTAGAAGCTCATCATTATCTGTTGAAATAAGGATTATAGATTTTCCTTGCTCATTTATTTTTACAAGTGTTTGATGAATATAATTTATTGCTCCAACATCTAGACCCCAGGTTGGATTGAAACATATTAATAACTCTGGTGATGTAATTAATTCTCTACCTAAAATTAATTTTTGAAGGTTTCCACCAGATAAAAATTGACTTTTAAGGTTAACATTATCTGTATTTACTGAAAAATTTGATAGAATTTTTTTTGAGTGATCTTTAATTTTTCTCTCATTAAAAAGACCTTTTTCAAAAAAATTAGAGGTTTTAAAATTATTGAGTGCTACGTTTTCGTAAATTTTTAATGAGGGAACAGCTGCTTGAGATATACGATCCTCAGGTGAAAAGGCCATTAAATATTCCCTTCTTTCCTTAGGGTTTAATTTGCTAATTTCTTTACTTCTAAACTTAATAGAACCATTATTTGATAGAGTCTCACCACTTAAAATTTGAAATAATTCATTTTGGCCGTTTCCCGATATGCCTGCTATCCCAAGGCATTCACCTTTATTAAGAGTAAAATTTATATCGACTAAATTTACTTCGTAAGGATCCTCACTATTAAAATTTAGCCTAGAAACGCTCAAAATTTGTTCTCCACTTAAATTATGTGAAGTCATTTTTTTTATCTTGTTTAAACTTTCTCCAATCATTTTATTTGCTAGACTTGATAGTTCTTCATCAACTGTTCTACTGATAGATACAACTTTACCTTTTCTCATTACAGCAACCTCATCACATAATGACAAAACTTCTTTTAACTTGTGAGTAATATAAATAATTAAAATTCCCTCTCTAGAAAATTTTTTTAAAGACAAAAATAGATCTTCTGTTTCTTGCTCTGTTAAAACAGAGGTAGGCTCATCCATTATTAAAACTTTTGGATTTCTTATCAGACATCTTACAATTTCAACCTTCTGTTTTTGACCCGCGGAAAGATTTAAAATTGGAACATCTAAGTCAATTTTGAAATTATATTTTTTTAAAATATTATTAACTAGAATTCTTAATTGATAATTATTTTTTTCACTATCGATGCTTAAATTTTCAAAAACTGAAAGTGTTTCAAAAAGATTAAAATGTTGAAAAACCATTCCTATATTATTATTTTTGGCATCTTTGGGTGAAGTAAGTTTAAGGAGTTTATCATTTAGGAAAATTTGACCTTTATCAGGATTAATTACGCCTGATAATATTTTTACCAAAGTAGACTTTCCTGCACCATTCTCTCCTAACAATGCGTAAATTTTTCCACTTTCAAAATTTAAAGATACATTATCGTTTGCTATACAACCTGGGTAAATTTTTGAGATTTTAGATACCTTAAGTTTTGTATTCATTTGATAAATTAAAATTAATTAGAATTAATAATTAGTACAATTAAATACATTAAAAAAAGTAATTTTTTCATATAAAATGAATAGTTTTCAACTTGAAGGCTAATCTTTTGACACAATTGAGTGTTAATTCAATCTCATGAGAATTAAAATAATTTTAGTAATTTTATCAACTTTTTTTCTTTTATCTGGATGTCAAACAGTGAAGCAAAAAACTGATGCTATTGTAGAAAAAGAAAACGAAAAATTAAGTGAATTTATTGGAAAGTCTGCAAGCAAGCTTCAAATGGAATTAGGAAAACCTGATGAAGATTTTACGAATGCCGAGGGTAATTTTGAGTTTGTGTATAACACAAAAAAATACTTAATACCTTGTGAACGAAGATTTGAAATTAATTCAGATAATATTGTTGTTGGTTTTGTATCTAATGGATGCTTTTAAATCAAACCTGCGAGGATAAAGATCCCCGCAAGTAAGGTTAAACTTATTTAATTTCTATAAGTTTTTTCTTTTTATGTTCTGGAACAATTCTTTCACAAGATATTGTCAAAAGACCGTCCTTAAGCTCAGCACCATTTACTTTAACATCGTCAGCAATAGTGAATGATCTTGCAAATTGTCTTTGGGAAATACCTTTGTGGATGATTTCTTCATCAATGTCACCGTTTTCTGATTTATTAACTTGTTTTGTTCTAACTGTTAATAAATTATCCTCAAACTCAACCTCAACATCTTTCTTGTTAAAACCAGCTAATGCAACTTCAATCGCATAGTTGTCTTTACCAGTTTTTCTAATGTTGTAAGGTGGGTAGTTAGACTGCATTGTCAAATTTCCATTCCCCAACATATTCTCAAATTGATCAAACATATCGTCAAAACCAATTGAAAACGGTCTTAATGAGTTAAATATAGATAGATCCTTACTTGTCATAATATCCTCCTTTGTTAAGCAAGTTTATATTTAGTAAGCCCCATTAGGCAGCCTACGTTTATTATTTAGTAATTACTTTTGATATTTCAAGATTAAAAAATCAAATTTTTTTTGTAATTTTTAATGCAAACGCATAGTCGATAGCAATTTCTTCAATTGCACCATCTCTACCAGATTTGCCACCATGACCTGCGTTCATTTCAGTTTTTAATAAAAGTAAATTATTATCGGTTTTATACTCTCTTAATTTTGCAGTAAATTTTGCAGGCTCATCAAACAGAACCCGGTTATCGCTAAGGCTAGTCGTTATTAAAATATGTGGATAATCTATTTTTTTTATATTGTTGTAGGGTGCATATGAAAAAATATAGTCAAAGTGTTCTTTATTATCTTTAGCGTTTCCAAATTCATCAAACTCTCCAACTGTTAAAGGTAAAGAATGATCTAGATTTGTTGTTAATGAGTCAACAAAAGGTACAGCCATTATAATGCCTAAAAATAATTCTGGAGACTGATTTACAACTGCGCCCATGAGTAATCCACCTGCCGATCCACCCATGCCAATGATTTTACCTTTAGAAGTATAATTATTCTCTATTAAATACTTGCCTGCATGAATATAATCTTCAAAAGTATTTTTTTTGTTCGTTAGTTTTCCTTCTTTCCACCACTTCATTCCTTTTTCCATGCCACCTCTTATATGGGCAGTTGCCCAAATGATATCTCTATCTATTAAACTTAATCTCGTTGATGAAAAACTTGGGCTCATGGAGTTTCCATAAGACCCATAACCATAAAGGAGTAAATTAGCAGACCCATCAGTTTTTGTTTTTTTATGACGTGTAATTGTTAATGGAACTAATCTTCCATCATGTGATTTGAACTCCACTCTTTCCACAATATAATTTTCTGGATCATGTCCTGATGGGATCTCTTGCTCTTTTACAAGAATTTTGGATTTATTTGATAAATTATACTTATAAACTCTCGAAGGTGTTTTAGGTGAAGAATATCCAAGATAAACTTCATCTGTATCTCTATCTCTTTGAACAAGTGATACTCCAGGAACATATATAGTTTCATCAGAAAATTTTAACTCTCGTTCAATATTTGTAGATATATTTCTAATAAATAATTTATCTAAAGCATTAGATGTTTCAGATCTAATAATCCAATTCTTTAGAAAAGTTAGACCTCCTATTAAAACCTCTTTCTTAGGTAAAATAAAAGGTTTCCATTCTTGTTTTTTTAAACTATCAGTTATGTCAATTTTAAAATCTTCTGCATTTTTATTTGTATGATTATAAAATTTACCATCCCACGAGCTTGTTGAATATAAAACACCTCTTTCTCTTTTCATAATAAGTTTTGGAATAGGGTCCAACTCATCTACATTAAAATAATATTGTTCTGAGGTGTTATGATCAGATGTATTTATAAAATAATACTTTTCGTCTGAACTTAATCCAATACTAACTGTAAAAGCTTCACTTTTTTCCTCAAAAATTAGCCTATCTTCATCATTGTAATTTCCGATCTCGTGTCTATAAATCTTTCTTGCTCTGTGGTTTTCATCTAACTTGGAGTAAAAAATATATTTGTCATCTTGACTAAAAGTAATACCTCCAGAAGTTTCTGTAATTTCTTTAGAAATAATTTTATTTTTTTTTATATCTCTAATATGAATTGTGTAATATTCGGAACCCTTAAGGTCCAATGAATACCCAAGGTATTGATCGTTATTACTTACCTCTAAATCACCAACACCAAAATACTCAGTTTTAAGTTGTTCTTTTTCCTTATCGCCATTCCAAATTTCCTCAACTTTACTTGTTCCAATTTTTTTTCTAAGCTTTATAGAATAATTTCCTTTTGCTGTTGTTTTTGTCCAATATTCATAAGTATGATCTTTGTAAGGCAAAGACTCATCATCTAATTTTATTCTTCCTTTGATTTCAGCAAATAATTTTTTCTGTAATTTTTTAGTATCTTTTAAATGATACTCTGCATAAGAATTTTCCTGATCTAAATATTTTTTTACTTCAGGGTCTAATTTAGATTTATCTTTTAAAACTTCTAAGATATTTTTCTGATGTATCCAGCTATAATTATCTTCCCACTCGACATTGTGACAAGATTTTATCTCTGGTTTTTTTTTTAGATATGGTACTTTCATTTGCTCTAGGAAATATATGAATATTATAATTTATACACTTTTAATTTTAATTATTTTATATTTTTTATTAAGATGGTTCTCTAACGCTGCTCTTAATAAGATGTCAAGAGGACTAAGATTACTATCAATTCTACTATTAGTGATTTTTGCAGTATTATTTGCTATTGGAGGAAAATTTTTACTAACATTACCCCTAACATTAGCAAGTCTAGCTCTTGTAAAGCTTAAAGGTTTGTCCTTAATTCAAATGCTTTCACTTTATAGACTTATTAAAACTTTAAGAAATTCTGGAAGATTTTCTTTTAACCAATCTATGAGCAATAATTCATCGACATTGTCTGTTTCAGAAGCATATAAAATCTTAAATTTAGATATTACAAAGAAACCTACCAAAGAAATTGTTAATAAAGCTTATTTAAAAATTCAAAAAAAAATTCATCCTGATGTCTCTCCAGAGACTGCAAGATTATCAACTATAGTAAATGAAGCTAAAGAAATTGTTCTTCAAGATATTTCTTAAGGTAATATTGATATAAATTTACTGACTATTTTTTCTGAATTTATTTTATCTTTACCTAATGTATTATGAGAGACCATTTGCTCACCGTCAGGTATAATTGGATACATGTTTGTTGAATAAGATCCATAAATTAAAGGAGAGTCAGCCATTAATGTAATAGTTTTAACACCAAGTGCTGATGATAAATGTGCAAAGCTAGTATCATTACAAATTGCTATATTACAATTTTTTATCAATGGTAAAGTTTCATTAATTGAATAGTTGTCTAATGCAACACATTGGTCTTTGAATTCAGTATTTAAGATTTCATTTAAAATTTTCTGTTCACCCTCATCCTTACCAGTAGCTAAAAAAAATCTGCATTTTTTCATATTTTTAATTTTTTTCATAAATTCTAAAAAGGTTTTTGCAGGAATTCTTTTTGTTGGTCCAGAGCCACCAATAGCAAGCAGGATATTAATTTCATCTGGTTTGATATTTAATTTTTCAGATGCTTCTCTAATTAAGTTTTTGTTTATTTGAATTTCAGGATTTTCATTAACATCAATACCCAAATTATCTTTGATTAATTTTCTTGCAGCACCAATGATATGCTGATTTTTTTTCTTAAAAAGGGGATATTGATAAATTTTTTTAATACCTGCTAATCTTGAAATTAAATTAAATCTTAATGAGGAATTAAAAATAAAAACTTTTTCAAAATTATATTTATTTAGTTGTCCTGCTAATTTGATGGAGCCTAATATTCCGTCATTTTTTTTTTGGTAAATTATTTGATCGATATAGGTTGTTTGATTTAAAAATTCCTTTGCTTTTGAGCTTGTTTTTGTGAGCAAACTAACTGGAGATTTAAACTTTCTTGATATTTCCTTAATAAATGGAAGATAAATTACCGTATCACCAATACCCATTTTATTTTGAATTGCTAATATTTTCACAAGTAATTTATAAACTTTACTAATCAGTTTTTTTATATAAATTTTCCATATGAGCAAAATTAGTGGGATATATGCCGCTTCTATGTCAATTTTAAATGATGATTTGACATTAAATATTAAAAAAACCATCAAACATGCGGAAATGGTTTTAGATAATGGTTGTCATGGAGCTGCAATTTTTGGAAGCACCGGCCAGGCTCAGCTAATTCCTGTTTCAGAAAAAATAGGTCTTTTAAATCAATTAGCACAAAGCAAATATAAAGAGAAATATATTATTGGAACTGGATTAAATTCATTAGGAGAAACTATAAATTTAATGAGTGTTGCAAAATCTTTAAATTTTAAAAAATTTTTAATAATGCCTCCAGCTTATTACAAGTATGGTGATAAAGAGGTAATAGAATTCTACAGTAAAATAGCTGAATCAATTCCTGACAGTAAAATAATTCTTTATAATTTTGAAAAATTATGTGGTTATAAATTTAGTATTAAGTGTGTTGAAAAGCTTGTATCAAAATATCCAAATAATATTGTTGGAGTTAAAGATAGCTCATATAATTTGTTTGAAAATTTGAAAATAGATAACTTTTCAGTTTTGCCAGGATCAGAGTCAAAATTACTAAAAGGGCTTCAACTAGGGTGTTCAGGTATTATTACGGCAACTTGCAATGCAACATCAGAATTAGCAAGAAAAGTATACGATGATTTTCAAAATGGAAATGAGCAAAAAGCCAATGAAAAATTATGTAATGTTAGAAGTGCTTTTGAAAAATATAATTTAATATCAGGACTTCATACATATTTTGGAAAAAATAATGCATCCTACAAAAATCTATTACCTCCTTTAAGTATTTTAAATTCTGTTGAGGCAGAAGAATTAAATACTAATTTGGAAATGTTAAATTTTTCAACCGGGTCATCTCTGGCAGCTTAATATGCAACTTGCAAGATTTTTAAATAGTGTTTTTAAGAAAGATGGTTTTATATTAATTGATGCAAATTCGAAAAGTTATATCATTGGAAATCCAAAAAAAGAAAATCCTCTTAAACTAAAAATATTAAATAAAAAGCTGCATTATAAATTATTAGTTCATCCTGATCTTTATTTTGGTGAAGCATATACAGATGGAGAAGTTGTAATCGAAAATGGAAGTCTTACAGATTTTTTAGATCTTGCACTTATGAATTTTGGAAGAGGAGATCTTAATTTCTTTAGTTATTTAATGAATAGATTAAGAGGATCATACAGATATCTAACAAATTTTAATTTTATAAAGAAATCAAAAATGAATGTTTCACATCATTATGATATTTCAGATGATTTATATGATTTATTTTTAGATCCAAAAAGACAATATTCATGTGCTTATTTTAAAAATGAAGATGATACATTAGAGGATGCTCAAAATAACAAAATAAAACATATCATCAAAAAATTAAATATTAAGCCAAATCAAAAAGTTTTAGATATTGGTTGTGGTTGGGGATCATTAGCAATCGACATAGCTAAAAGTGGTAATTGTGAAGTGACTGGAATAACATTATCTGAGAATCAATTTAATTATTGTAAAAAAAAAGCAAAAGAGCTTAATCTTGAAAATCAATTAAACTTCAAGCTAATGGATTACAGAGAGCTTAATGAAAAATTTGACAGAATAGTTAGCGTTGGAATGTTTGAACATGTAGGCAGAAAATTTTATCGTAAATTTTTCTATCAGGTTGAAAAAATGCTCAAAGATGATGGAATTTCACTAATACACACTATTGGATCAGTAAATCCACCCAGGGATCCTCATCCATGGATTACAAAATATATTTTTCCAGGTGGATATACTCCAAGTTTAAGTGAAGTTACTACACCAATTGAAAAGGCTGGATTGATTGTTGCGGATATTGAGGTTTTAAGACTTCATTACTCTCATACCCTGAGACATTGGAAAGAAAACTGTCTCAGAAATAAGAATAAAATAATTCAAATGTTTGATGAAAGATTTTTTAGGATGTGGGAATTCTATCTTGCAGGTTGTGAGATGGCATTTAAATGGGGCGATCAAGTTGTTTATCAATTTCAACTGACAAAAAATTATAGCTCTACTCCAGTTACAAGAGACTATATTTATCAATAAATTATTGATAGATATAAATCTTCTTGAAATGAAAAAAAAATCAAAAAAATCAAAAAAATCAAAAAAATCAAAAAGACTAAAAAAACCAAAAAAAATTAAAAGAAAGGTTAAACTTAAAAATATCAGAAATACTAAAACATTAAGAAAAAAAGTAAAAAAAAATAATTCTAAAATTAAAAAAAAATTAAAAAAAAATAAAGTCAAGAGTTATAAAAAAGTTAAAAAATCTATCCCTGTCAAAGTAAAAAAAGAATATAGTTTTATTTTAAAACTAATTAATTTTCAAAATTTACTTAAGCCTAAATTTAAAATAAAATTAAATTTAAATTTTGAAAAATATATTCAAGGTTTTTTTGATAAAATTGCTAATACTATCCATCAGTACAGAGTAATTAAAAAAGATGAAGCCAGAAGAATAAAAGTAGAAAAACAAGAAAACGAAAGACTAGAAAAAATTAGGAGAGCAGAGGAAAAACAAAAACAAGAAGACTTAAAATTTAAATTAAAAGAAGAGACATTAAAAGAAGAAATCAAAATTGAAAAACAAAGAACGAAAGACATAAAATTATTTTTACGAAAAGAGCAAGCATTATTAAGAATTGAACAGGCTGAGAAACAAAAACAATTTTTACAAAAATTAAAATTAGATAAACAAATTGAAAAATTTAGAGTAAGAGAAGTTAAAGAATTAGAAAAACTCGAAAAAATTTCCTTAAAAGAGAGAAGGGAGGATTATGCAGGTCTTCAACAAAGAATAGAAAAATTAAAAGAGAAATATCGAATAATAAGAGACCAAAAAATTAAGGAGAGGGTAGAGGCTCTAGGAGTAAAAATTCAAGGAGATGAAGATAGAGAAACGCTTCTTAAAAAAGAAAAAGAATACACAATAGCCAGACAAAAAATAGAATTTTCTTTGGAAAGTTTTTACAGAAGTGCAAGTAGTTTAGTTTTCCAATTAAACAAAAGACACGTAACAAGACATATGTCGATTTTCAGATGTATTGATAGAAGATTTGAGACAGGTGAGATTTTTGTTAAATGGGATGAAGCTGATGATGATGAATGGTTATTATTGATATACATTAAAAATAATTCACCAGACGAAGGTATAGTGATTGAAGACAAAACAAATCCTGAAAAAAATATTTCTCATGAATTCAAAAATAATGAAATTTTTAAGGCTTCAGACACCATGGTAGACTCTTTAACTCATCTAATAGCCAGAAAAAGAGCCAAAAATGGCAATTAATAGAAATAAATACATTTGGTAGTATTAATAATGCTTTTTGGAATTATTTTAATGGTTACTCTGTTCATAATTTTAACTTACGTTCTTTCATGGATAAGGTATTTTAATAGTCTGGATCCTAGACTAGGTCAATCAACTTGGCGGTGGAGTTATGACTATCCTGTAATTGGAGTAAGAGATTTTTCAGATTTAGATGATAGAGAGTTTGTTAAGTTAAGAAGAAAAAGAAATAGAATAATAACATTAATGTACTCAATTGTATTAATAATGTTTATGATTTCAATGTCATTACTAAGCGAAATAATGATATTTTTTTTAGCTTAGTTTTTCAATTGCTTCTTATTTTTGAGATATAGAAAATAAGCTACAATTTCATATGCATAATTAAAAATTGTAAAAATTATTGGAAGTTTAAAAAATTTATATAAAAATCTATATTTAGGTATTTTCTGCCAAACATACAAAAAAGCTTCAGCTCCCTCTAAAACTTTATCATTATCTTTTACATGTAATCGTCTTAAGAGCTGCCTGTCATCTTTATTTGTCTCTTTTTTTGCTAGTTCATTATTGGTTATATCGATCCAATCTATCTGTTTTATTTTTTCTTTTTTATATAAATTGATTTCAGATCTACAAATTTTACAAGAATTGTTGAAATAAACTTTCATATAACAATAGTTATCCTTTAACAGATTTTTGTACATGTGTAAAAAGAGCAGTTGAAAAGAGAATATAAACCTTTATGTAACTCCTATGAGTAATTTCTTTGATAAATCAGATTTGGCAAGAAAAGATGCTGAAAATATAGTATCAGATACTTTAAAAAATTGCGATGATGGAGAACTGTATTTGGAGGACTCAAAGTCAGAGTCAATTATCTTAGATGATAATAAGATTAAGAGTTCAAACTATAGTTCTGATTTAGGCTTTGGATTTAGAGCAGTATCTGATGAAGTAGTCGCTTATTCTTATTCAAACGAAATATCAAAAGACTCCCTAAAAAGTTCATCAGAAAATCTTCAGTCAACTCTTAAATCAGTCAAAGGCACTTATAATAACGAGATACCAAAATCTAACAAAAAATTTTATAGCGATATAAATCCTATAGAACAAAAAACTTTAAACTCTAAATTAGAAGTTTTAAATAAAGTTAATGATTACTTAAGAAAAAAAGATGTATCTGTAAAACAGGTTACAGCAAATTTTTTAGGTGAACATAAATCAGTAGAAATAATCAGATCAGGTGGTGAGGCAATAACAGATATCAGGCCATTAATTAGATTTAATGTTTCTGTAATGCTTGAAAAAGATGGAAGAAAAGAAACAGGTGTGTATGGTATTGGAGGCAGACAGGCTTACGATGATTATTTACAGAATGACAACTGGAAAAGTGTATGTGATGAAGCTTTTAGAATAGCTTCTGTTAACTTGGAGAGTAAACCCGCACCTGCTGGCGAAATGAAAGTAGTCTTAGGACCAGGTTGGCCAGCAATACTAATTCATGAAGCAATAGGACATGGTCTAGAGGGTGATTTTAACAGAAAAAAAACATCAGCATTTCATAACTTAATGGGGCAGAAAGTTGCAAATGAAGGTGTCACAATTGTTGATGACGGTACCATTGATAATAGAAGAGGCAGTCTTACAATAGACGATGAGGGCACACCAACTGAAAGAACCGTTTTAATTGAAAATGGGATTTTAAAGAACTTTATGCAAGACAGATTAAATGCACGTTTAATGAATACAAGGTCAACTGGTTCAGGAAGAAGAGAAAACTATCGACACGTAGTTTTACCTAGAATGAGAAATACAATGATGTTAAGTGGTAATCAAACCCAAGATGAGATGATCAAATCTGTTGATAAAGGTATTTTTGCTGTAAGCTTTGGAGGTGGACAGGTAGATATTACTTCAGGAAAATTTGTTTTTAATTGTACAGAAGCATACGAAATTATTAATGGCAAAATAGGTTCTCCAATAAAGGGAGCGACATTAATAGGAGATGGTCCATCAATTTTAAAGGAAGTTTCAATGGTGGGTAACGATATGATGTTAGACCCTGGTATAGGAACATGTGGGAAAGCTGGGCAAGGAGTTCCTGTTGGTGTAGCACAGCCATCAATATTAATTGACAAAATGACAGTGGGTGGAACCAAACTATAATTAATGATTAAAGATCAAGATTTCTTAGAAGCTAAAGCTGCATATTGTCTAGATGTTGCAAAAAAAATTGGAGCTTCAGATGTAAGTGTTACAATAGGTCATTCTATTTCTGAAACAGTCAATTTTAGAAATAAAAATTTAGATGAGTCTAATCGATCTGATGGATTAGCGTTTAGTATAGATACTTATATTGGTAAAAAAAAATCTTCAATTTCCTCATCAAATTTATTAAATGAAAATTTAGATATACTTATAGAGAAATGCTATGAAACAACGAAAATTACACCAGAGGATGAGTTTAATTCATTACCAGATAAAAATTTACTTGCAGATGAACTTAAAGATTTAAATATTTATGATAACACCCATATTAATAATGATAAAAAAATTCACTATTTAAAAGAATTAGAAAATATAGCATCAGAGGATAAAAAAATAATAAACACAGAGTCCAGTTTTACCGAAAAAAAAACTAATTTTATTTTAGCAAATAGTGATGGTTTTTGTAGTGGATACAAAACATCTTCATTCACAACGTCATGTGTAGCTGTTGCTAAAGATGAAAACAGTATGGAAAGAGATTATGAATATTCAAGTAAAAGATATTTAGATGATATCAAAGATCCCCAGACCCTAGGTAAACTGGCAAGTTACCAGACAATTAGAAAATTAAGTCCTAAAAAAATAGGGAGTGAAAAATTAAGTGTAATATTTGATAAGCGAATTGCAAAAGGTATGCTCAGCGCTTTTGCAAGTGCAATTTCATCCTCTTCAATCGCTAGAGGAACTTCATTCCTTAAGGGCAAGATTAATGAGCAGATATTTTCTAATTCTATAAATATAATAGATAAACCAGACATAATTAAGGGTTTAGGCTCAAAAAATTTTGACTCAGAAGGTATTAAATCTGAAACACTTAATTTAGTTAAAGAGGGTGTGCTTAAAAATTATCTTGTAGATACTTATAATGGCAGAAAACTAAAACTTCAATCAAATGGAAGAAGCGGAGGTCCCACAAATTTGTATTTTGAGAATGGAAAACAAAGTTATGATGAGCTATTAAAAACTAATTCAAAATGTATTTATATTACAGAAACAATAGGCCATGGTAGCAATCTTGTAACTGGAGATTACTCTGTTGGAGCAACTGGGTTTTTTGTAGAAGATGGTGAATTTAAATATCCAATAAATGAAATAACAATTGCAGGAAATTTTAAGGATATGTTTAAAAATATATTCCTAGCAAATGATTTAAATTTTGAATATTCAATAAATTCTCCAACTATGATGATAGAGGGCATGACAGTTGCTGGCAAATGAGTAGTTTTTGTGTAATTGGCTCAGGAATTTCTGGAGCAACCATCGCAAATCTTTTAAGCAAAAAACACACTGTTGATTTGTATGATAAAGCAAGAGGCTTAGGAGGAAGATCATCTTTTAAAAGATTAGATAAAATAAGGGGGTTTGATCATGGGACTCAATACTTTTCTCCAAAAACACCAGAATTTAAAAAATTTACTAAAAAGCTTATAGAAAAAAAAATACTAAAAATTTGGGAAGGAAATCATAAATTTTTAAGTGATAAAAAAAAAGAAAATAAAAAACATGTTAAGGTTATTGGCAGAAAAGGAAATAATGACATTAGTAAATATCTTTTAAAAAATGTAAGATGTTATTTTCAAAGTGAACTAAAAAAAATAAATTTCCAAAGTGGAAAATGGAATTTAATATTTAATAATGGTGAAATTAGAAATTATGAAAATTTAATTTTGACTTGTCCATTTCCTCAATTAAAAAAACTATCAAAAAAATACATTAAAAATTCTTTTATAAAAGAAAAGATTAAGATGGATGCAAATATAACAATTTTAATAGAAATAAAAAAAACTAACTTAGGTTATAGTAGTTTTTTATTTAATGATAAAATTCTAGGATGGGCTAGTTACGAAAATAGTAAAAAAAGATTTAAGAGTAAAAGTGATCTTTGGACATTACAAAGTACTTTTAATTGGGCAAATAAAAAAATCAATCAAAATAAAGTACTTAAAAAAACTAATGCTAAAATTTTGATTGATAAATTTTTTAAATTAACAGGAATTAAGCAGACAAAAATACTTTTTTCACTTAACCATGGTTGGAAATACTCCTCAAATTCAAAACCACTAAAATTAAAAAGCTATTGGAATTCTAGATTAAATCTAGGTGTATGCGCAGACTGGTTTAATGGACCAAGACTTGAGTCAGGATGGATTAGTGCAAATGATCTTTATAATAAAATAAATAAGTAAATTACTCGTAATTTTTTAATCTATATTCCCAATTTCCCATCCTTTGATAAGTAACTTTAACTATTAAAGAAGTTTTTTTATCTATCCAAATATCAAAATTCAATCTTTTATCGTCTGGAAGTGTCATATCTTTGGAGGTTAATTTAAAATGATCAGTCTCATATTCTTTACCATTAATTGTAATTTTTTCTTTTCTAAGAAAAGTAACTATCTGTTCTTTTATACTTCCTGAAATAGGGCTTATTTGGCTGCTAGCTTGCAATATTTTATGGCTCCACCAATTTCCAATAACATTTTCAAGGGGAGCCTCACCAGAGAAAGAGGAGCCCACAATATCAAATTTTTTGGTTTCTTTATTTAAGGTTAAGTTTACAAATTTTTCTTTTTTATTCTGAAGAGTTTTTGAGTTAAAAGAAATCAATTGATCTTTCAAATATTTTTCTTTCCCAATACCCTCTACTTCAAATACTGTTGCTCCCAAAAGTTTTACCTGAAATTTGAACTGGTTAGTTACTAGAGTAATGTTATTTTTTTGTGAAAAAAAATAATAATTATAACCAATTAATTCATTATTTCTTAAAATTTCCATCTCAATTTTTTTATAGTTACTATAATGACCAATATGAGCATATGATCCGTAAGAAATAAAAATAATTATGATGCTGAGTGTAATCTTTTTCATTATAAGCAAGTATTATTAATTTTATAAGTAACAGCATAACATGTTTTTATCTATTAAAAATATCCCCAAAGTATATTGGAGTTCAGATAAAACCTTTAACTTTAGACCAAAATTTTCAACCTCTTTTTTTTTAATTTTTGGTTTAATTATATTTGGTTTTGGAGAGGGACTATTAATATTGTCAACTACAGGAAATTCTCCCTGGTCTGTACTAGCAGAGGGAATATCAAAAAATTCTAAGTTGTCTATCGGTGCAGCAACATTTCTAGTTAGCGTAAGTGTACTTTTTTTATGGATATTTCTCAGACAGAAACCAGGCCTTGGCACAATTTTTAATATAATTATTATTTCAGGAATGATTGATGTTACTTTATATTTTTTTGATCCACCCTCATCCAATATGTTAAAATATTTATTAGCAATATTTTCTGTAATGCTGGTTGGTATAGGAAGTGGTATTTATTTAGTTGCAAATCTTGGACCAGGTCCGAGAGATGGATTAATGACTGGTTTAACAAAAATATCTAACTTACCTATTGCTTTAGTCAGAGCATGTTTAGAAATTTCAGTTGTGATAGTTGGATGGTATCTAGGTGGAACGGTAGGCGTTGGAACTTTGATTTTTGCTTTTGGAATCGGTCCCAGTGTTGCTTTTGGATTATTTATTGTTAATAAAATTTTTAGCTAGGCTGCCGCACCAGATTTTTCACTTCTTTTTCTTTCATGAGGATCTAGAATAGATTTTCTTAGTCTACAAGACTCAGGAGTAATCTCTAGTGCTTCATCCGTATTAAGCATACTAAGTTGTTCCGCAATAGACATTTTTCTTACTGGAGTGAGAACAACGTTTTCATCTGTACCTTGTGTTCTCATGTTTGTTAATTTTTTACCCTTCATAACATTGATTATCATATCGCCTGGCTTTGGAGACAATCCAACTATCATTCCAGGATAAACAGGATCGTTATGTTTTACGAACATTTCTCCTCTGGCCTGTAGGTTAAATATAGCAAAAGCTACTGCTTTACCTTGCTCCATTGCAATTAAAGCCCCATTTCTTCTTCCTTCCATTTCACCTTCAAAAGGCCCATAGCTATGAAAAATCCTATTAATAACACCATTACCTTTTGTAAGGGTTAAAAATCTACTTGTGTAACCCATCAACCCGCGTGTTGGGGCATGAAAAATAAGTCTTTTTTTATCTTTACCAGTATCTTTTAAATCAATTAATTTACCTTTACGTTTATTCATCGAGTCTATTACTTTTGACGAGAATTCTTCATCTAAATCCATGGTAATCTCTTCGATGGGTTCTAGTTTTTTTCCACTTTCATCAATTTGATACAAAACCTTAGGCGGACTGACTGTCATCTCAAAGCCTTCTCTTCTCATTTGAGTAAGTAAAATTTCTAACATAAGCTCACCTCTTCCACTTACAACAAATGAATCATTGCCATTATTTTCAGAAAAAGTAATTCCTACATTATTCTGAGCTTCTTGAAGTAGTCGATCTCTAATTTGAGTACTTGTAAGTTTTTTACCTTCTTTTCCTGCAAGGGGAGATGTGTTAACAGTTATTGTGATAGACATTGTGGGTGGATCTATTGGAGTTGCTGAAATAGGTTCATTTACATCTAAATCACAAATAGTATCTGCAACATTAGCTTTTTCTAATCCTGCAATTACAACAATATCTCCAGCTTCACCAACCTCAATAGGCATTTTTTTGGTTCCCTCATATCTGAAAATTTTAGTAAGTTTACCTTCATCAATTTTTTCACCTTTCAAATTAATCGCTTTTATTGATTGATTAGCTTTAGCTGTTCCTTGAGTAATTCTACCTACTAAGCTTCTTCCTAAAAAACTATCAGCATAAAGAAGTGTAGACAACATAGCAAAAGGTTTTTCTTTTTCAAATTTTGCAGGTTTTACGTGGTTGAGAATTAAATCTAAAAGTGGGTTTAAATTTTCTCTAGGGCCTTCTACTTCTTTGTCTGCCCAACCTGATCTGCCACTTGCGTATAAAACAGGGAAATCTAATTGTTCCTCATTTGCGTCAAGACTTACAAATAAATCAAATGTTTCATCTAAAACCTCATTTGCTCTCTGATCAGCTTTATCAAGTTTGTTAATCACAACAATTGGTTTAAGACCTTGTTTTAAAGCTTTAGACAATACAAATTTTGTTTGGGGCATTACTCCTTCAGCAGAGTCTATAAGCAATAGAGCACCATCAGCCATGCTTAAAACTCTTTCGACTTCTGCAGCAAAGTCTCTATGACCCGGGGTATCAATTATATTTATTCTTGTATCTTTCCAATTAATCGAGGCAGGTTTTGCTAAAATTGTAATTCCTCTTTCTTTTTCTAATTCACCAGAATCCATTAATCTTTCATCAACCACTTCGTTTTCTCTAAATGATCCGCTTTGTTTCATTAGATTGTCAATTAAAGTAGTTTTGCCATGGTCTACATGGGCTATAATAGTGATGTTTCTTATATCGTTGTTCATAAAATGTGGTTCTTATACCTATTTAATTATTTTTTAAAACTTAAAAAAAACTAATATTTATTGAGGATTTTATTAAATTTGATGTTTAATTTGCTTTTTTTTGCTTTTCTTTTTTAAGTTTTCTTTTTTCTTTAAAACTTAATTTTGCTTTCTTTTTAATACTAGAGTCTTTAAAGGATTTTCCACTATATCTCTTTGACATATAATTATTTTACCCAAAAAAAAGGCCATCATAAGATGGCCTTTTAAATTTTGTATTTTAGTGGGATTACATTCCCATGCCACCCATGCCGCCCATGCCGCCCATTCCACCAGGCATACCAGCAGGCATTCCACCACCGGCATCTTTTTCTTCTGGTTTGTCAGCAATCATTGCTTCTGTAGTAACTAATAATCCAGAAATTGATGCAGCATCTTGTAGAGCAGTTCTAACAACCTTAACTGGGTCGATGATACCTTTTGCAAACATGTCACAATATTCCTCGCTTTGAGCATCGTAACCATGAGTTTTCTTTTTTTGCTCCAACAATTTACCTACAACAACTGATCCGTCTACTCCAGCATTTTTTGTAATCTGTCTGATTGGAGCTTCTAAGGCTTTTCTTACAAGTTCAACACCAGCTTTTTGATCATCACCTTTAGCTTTAACTTTTTCAAGATCCTGAGCAGCGTAAAGAAGTGCGCATCCACCACCAGTAACTATACCTTCTTCAACAGCGGCTCTAGTTGCATTTAAAGCATCTTCAACTCTATCTTTTCTTTCTTTAACTTCTACTTCAGTAGCACCACCAACTTTGATAACTGCAACACCACCCGCAAGTTTAGCAAGTCTCTCTTGAAGCTTTTCTCTATCATAGTCAGAAGTTGTTTCATCAACTTGTTGCTTAATTGATCCACATCTTGCTTCGATATCAGATTTTTTACCACTACCACTAACAATAGTACTATTATCTTTATCAACTTTAATTTTTTTACAAGACCCTAGATCCTCAAGTTTAACATTTTCAAGTTTAATTCCTAAATCTTGAGAAATTACCTGTCCGCCAGTTAGAATAGCAATATCTTCAAGCATTGCTTTTCTTCTATCACCAAAACCTGGAGCTTTTACTGCTACAACTTTTAATCCACCTCTTAATTTGTTTACTACTAAAGTTGCTAAAGCTTCACCTTCAACGTCTTCAGAAATAATCATTAATGGTCTTCCAGATTGCACAACTGCCTCTAAAAGAGGAACCATTGGTTGTAAATTTGTTAATTTACTCTCATGAAGTAAAATATAAGGATTATCTAACTCTGTTGTCATTTTATCACTGTTAGTTATAAAGTATGGTGACAAGTAACCTCTATCAAATTGCATACCCTCAACAACATCTAATTCGGTATCGATTCCTTTAGCTTCCTCAACAGTGATAACACCCTCGTTACCAACTTTCTGCATTGCTTTAGCAATCATTGAACCTATTTCTTTATCACCATTTGATGAAATTGTTCCAACTTGTGCTATTTCATCACTATCTTTAACTTTTTTAGCAGATGAAATAAGATTTTCTTTTACAGCTTCTACAGCAGAATCTATTCCTCTTTTAACATCCATTGGGTTCATCCCAGCAGTAACATACTTAACACCTTCTGTTACAATTGCTTGGGCCAAAATAGTTGCAGTTGTAGTCCCGTCTCCAGCTTCTTCATTAGTTTTGCTAGCAACTTCTTTAACCATTTGAGCACCCATGTTCTCAAACTTGTCATCAAGATCAATCTCTTTTGCAACTGATACACCATCTTTTGTAATTCGTGGGGCACCATAAGATTTATCCATTACAACGTTTCTTCCTTTTGGACCTAAAGTGACTTTAACAGTATCAGCTAAAATATTTACACCCCTCATCATTGCTGCTCTTGCCTCAGCATCAAATTTAATTAGTTTTGCCATTTTACTTTCTCCTTTAAATTAAATTATTTACCTGAAATACCCATAATGTCTGACTCTTTCATTATGCTGTACTCCTTACCATCAATTTTGACTTCAGTACCTGACCATTTGCCAAATAAAACTTTGTCTCCAACTTTAACATCCATTGGAATTAATTTTCCATCCTCTGTTTTTGCACCACCACCAATAGCAACAACTTTTCCTTCTTGAGGTTTTTCTTGAGCTGTGTCTGGGATGATAATTCCACCAGCAGTTTTTTCACTGCTGTCTAATACTTCAATTAACACTCTGTCATGTAACGGTTTAAACTTCATAAATCTCCTTTATAATTCGATATAAATATGGACCTCATATAGATATTACACTGCCTATTTCAAGATTAGATATTCGATTAGGCACTAATAATGCTAGGAAATTGCTGATTTTATGGTTTATACCTTAAATAATGACTAAAAATTTAGATTCTGTTGGTCTTAGTTCAATTGCCCATAATTATGATCTATTTTATATAGATTTATGGGGTGTTGTTCATAATGGCATAAAACTTTATGAGGATGCGATTAATACTCTTAAGGAGCTTAAAAAAAATAATAAAGATTTTGTTCTATTAACTAATGCACCAAGACCAAATGAAACAGTAAAAAATTTTTTAGAAAAAATGGGAATGGAAGAACAGTTTAGAAGTCATGTTTTTACATCAGGAGAAGCTGCACTAAATTATCTAAAAAAATCATATTTATCTAAAAAATTTTTTCATATCGGGCCACCAAGAGACTTTGATTTATTTAATCCTTTTAAAAAAAATAAATCAAGTGATCTAGCTGAAAGTGAATATTTTTTATGCACTGGGCTGTTTGATAATCATAAAAAAGATTTAAATTATTATAAAAACATACTTGAGGTACATACTCATAAAGAGATGATATGCACAAATCCTGATTTAATTGTTGATCGAGGAAATGTCAGAGAATTGTGCGCAGGTTCTGTTGCCATGGTTTTTGAAAAAATGGGTGGAAAAGTAGTATATTTTGGAAAACCATATGCTGAAGTTTACAATCAATCAATTGACAACTTTAAAAAAAAAACTCTCGCTATAGGAGATAATTTAAATACTGATATTAAAGGTGCTAATTTATTGAATTATGATTCCTTGTTAATTTCTAATGGTATTCATAAATTAGAAATATTTAATAAAGGTATTTTAGAGGTTTCAAGGGAATACGAAACAGTTGTAAACTTTACCCAATCAGATCTTAAATGGTAAAATTATATAAAAATTTTAATATAAAAAATAATCATAAAAACTCATTAATTTTAATTGGAAATTTTGATGGTGTACATTTAGGACATCAAAAATTATTCAAATTAGCTAAATTGTATAAGAAAAAATATAAGATAAAAATTGGCGTAGTTAATTTTGACCCCATGCCTAAAATGTTTTTTAATAAATTAAATAAAAATTTTAAGATAACTAGTATTAATCAAAAAATTGAGTTACTTAGTAAACTTAAAGTAGATTTTATTATAACTAAGAAATTTGATAAAAAGTTTTCTAAAACTAAGTCCTTTAATTTCATTAAAGAAATTTTAAATAAAAAATTAAAATCAAAATTTATATTTGTTAGTAATAATTTTAGATTTGGTAATAAAAGAGAAGGTAACGTAAATTTATTAATTGAAAATGAGAAAAAATTCAATTTTAAAGTGGTAAAGCCAGAACCATTAATCAAACAACAAAAAATAATTTCATCTACGTTAATTAGGAGTCTTTTAGAAAAAGGATATTTAGAAAAAGCAAACAAGCTTTTAAACAGATACTGGACTATTGATGGAAAAGTCCAGAAAGGAAGGCAGGTGGGTAAAAAAATTGGTTTCCCAACATGCAACATAGATATTAAAGACTATGTTTTAGCTAAACCCGGTGTTTATGCAGTAAGAGTATTGAGATATAATAATTCTAAATATCTAAGAGGAATAGCAAATCTTGGATATAGACCAACATTTAATCAGAAAAAAATCTTATTGGAGGTTCATTTATTTAATTATTCTGGAAATCTCTATAATAAACACTTATCAGTGGAGTTTTTAAAGTTTATTAGAAAAGAAAAAAAATTTAAAAATGTTAATCAATTAAAGTCTCAAATTAAAAAAGATTTAAATATAGCAAAAAAAACTAAATGAATAATTCTCAAATAAACCTTCCTAAAACAGCTTTTTCAATGAAAGCTAATTTACCTATAAGAGAGCCAGAAATTCTAGAATATTGGCAGAGGATTAATCTTTACAAAAAATTAAGAAATTCGAGCAAAGGAAAAGAAAAATTTGTTCTCCACGACGGTCCTCCATATGCAAATGGTAATATTCACATGGGAACTGCTCTAAACAAAATTTTAAAAGACATTATCGTAAAATTCCATCAAATGGATGGCAAAGACTCTATTTATGTTCCTGGTTGGGATTGCCATGGTTTACCGATTGAGTGGAAAATAGAGGAGCAATACAAAAAAAATAAAAAAAATAAGAATGATGTTCCCATAGTAGAGTTTCGAAAAGAATGCAGATCATTTGCAGAAAAATGGATCGAGGTACATAAAGGTCAATTTAAACGTTTAGGTGTAGTGGGTGATTGGGAAAATTATTATTCAACTATGAGTTTTGATGCTGAAGCTCAAATTGTAAGAGAGCTTGGAAAGTTTTTAAAAGAAGGAAGTCTATATAGGGGTTTTAAGCCAGTATTATGGTCTACTGTTGAAAAGACTGCTTTAGCAGATGCTGAAGTTGAATATCAAGATCATAAGTCAGATACTATTTATACTTCTTTCCCCATCAAAAAATCTAACTTAAAAGATCTTGTGGGTAGTGAGATAATTATTTGGACTACAACGCCTTGGACAATTCCAGCAAATAAGGCGTTAGCTTACAA
>CACKYY010000002.1 GCA_902604525.1 uncultured Pelagibacteraceae bacterium
GGTATACTACTAACTTTGACAAAAAATATGTTTGAATACCAAAAAGAAAAATTCCAACTAAACTTCTTAATAAACCAAAAAATTTTGCACCATTAAAACCTAAAGATGATCTCAAAAGAACTGCAAAAGGTAATCCAAATTTTTGAGAAGGTTTTCCTATTAAATTACAAAAAATATAAACTAAAAAAGATCCTAAAATAGTCCCAAAAAATACAACAAAAGTATTAAGGTTATAAATTATATATAGAGACGCAATCAAAGAAAAGCAAATAACACTCTGTATATTTACTCCCCAAAAGCAAAAAAGATCTTTCCAATTCCAAGTTTTGTAATTTGGATTTACAGTAACAAGATCCCAATTTGAAAGAGAATATTTAACTTTTGGCTGATTCACTAAATTTATTTTAAACTAATAAATTCTACTGTCCATATAAGAGAGTTGGCAGCCAGAGTGCAATTTGAGGAAAAATAATAATTAAAACTAAACCAATGACCTGTAGAACCATAAATTGCATCATGCCATAATAAATATCTTTTAAATCCCACTCAGGCACTACTCCTTTTAAAAAATAGGCCGAAAGGGCTACAGGTGGGGAGAGCCAGGCGGTTTGTAAATTAACTGCAACCAATATTGCAAACCAAGTTAGGTTAAATCCTAAAGCCTCAACTAAAGGTAATATGATTGGGACTATAATCATAACGATTGGCACCCATTCAAGTGGCCATCCCAACAAAAAAATCATAATCATTATCATGGCTAAGATTAAGTACTTATTCATTTCTAGACCTAATAGAAACTCAGTTAATAGCGTTGGAGTACCTAATCTTGCAAAAACTGCTCCAAAAAAGTTTGAAGCAGCAACTAAAACCATTATTAATGCTGTAATCTCTAAAGTTTTAACTAAAGCATCTTGTAGTTTCGGAAGAGTTAACTTTCTATAAGCTATCGAAAGAATTAAAGCACCCATTGCACCACAACCTGCTGCTTCTGTTGGTGTAGCAAAACCAAATAAAATACTTCCTAAAGCAGCAAAAACTAAAGCTGCAGGGGGAACTAATCCAAGAAAAAATTCAACCCATACTTCTTTCATGCTAGCAGCTCGCATTTCCTCTGGAAGAACTGGGCCTAATTTTGGGTTAATCATACATCTGATTGTGGTGTAACCAGCATATAAACTTGCAAGAAGAATTCCTGGAATTATAGCGGCTGCAAATAAATCGATTACTGGAATTTCCATGATCGGTCCCATTACAACAAGCATAATACTTGGAGGTATTAATATTCCTAAAGTCCCTCCAGCAGTTATAGTTCCTGCTGCTAACCTTACATCATATCCCGATCTATTCATTGACTTTGCAGCCATAATTCCCAAAATAGTAACTGATGCACCAACGATTCCTGTTGCTGCAGCAAAAATCACGGAAACAAATAATACTGCATAATATAAAGATCCTTTTACTTTTGCTAACATCATTTGGAATGAAGAAAATAATCTCTCCATCAAACCTGCTTGCTCCATCATTATTCCCATAAATACAAAGAGTGGGACTGCGGCGAGTGTTTGTTCGGTCATAACCATCGAAAATTGGAGAGTCATGAGATAAAATACTAGCTTACCAAAACCTAAATAACCAAAAACGAAACCTAAAAAAATTAATGTAAATGAAATTGGAAAACCAACAAAGATAGCAAAAAGCATTACCCCAACAAGAATAAAGCCTAAAATAGCTGGATCTATTAGCTCAGCAATCATTTTTCTTCTCCAGGCCATTCACCTTTTATGGCAGCCCAATAACTTTTAAATAACTCTGAAATTCCTTGAATTAATAAAAAAACAATTCCAATCAATAAACAAGATTTGATAGGCCACATATAAGGCATCCATGTAGTGTCCATACCTTTCTCGCCTCTTTGAATAGACTCTCCAACAAATCCAATTGTCATATAAAGGAAAACTAATAATCCTGGAAAATAAAATAAAAGATATAACCAAAAATCTATCTTACCTTGGTTTTTGGTTTTGAAATTTCTATATAAAAAGTCAGCTCTTATATGTACACCTTTAGAAAGAGCGTATGCAGCACCCAGCATGAATAATGCTCCATACAAAAAACGACTTATATCATAAGCCCAAATTGTTGGAGCTAAAAATAATTTTCTTGCAAGTACCTCATAAGTCATCGCAAAAATTAAAGGCATTAAAATCCAGCAAACAACATTACCTACCCATTTACTAAATTTATCAATATTAACTATAGAACTAGCCATCCACGATGGCATATCTTCTGGCATTTTACCTGAACCACCTCGCCTTTCGGCAATCATTTCATCAGATATATCTAATTTAGTTGGTTCTTCTGCCATATAAATTCTGTTAAAAAAAATTAGAGCGGACAATTAAGTCCGCTCTAATTATATAATCTAAGAATAATTACTGATTACTTTAATGTTGCTGCGTGAGCCATTCCTAGCTTAGCATTTGACATTTGAGAACCACTCCAGAAAGGAACTGCTATATCAGCAAATTCTTTCATTGAAGTATATACTTCATTGAAAAATTTGTTATCTGCAGCGTTCTTGTTTAAAGAAGCTTTTGCAGCAGCCATATATTCTGTGAAATAATCAGAAGGTGTATCTTCTAAAATTACTCCATGAACTTCTGTTAGTTCTTTCAAAGCTTTACCATTTTCATAGATTCTGTAACTTAAAGATTTTGCTAATGATGCATTAGCAGCTACTTCAAGAGACTTCTTCTCATGATCAGACATTGCATTGTAAGTTTTTCCAGTAATATAAAAGTCAGCATTTACGACTACTTGGTGTAAACCTTGTAAGTAATAGTGCTTCAATACTTTTTGGAAACCAAAAGTTAAGTCTGGTTTTGGACAACACCATTCAGCAGCATCAATTGTACCTGCTTCTAAAGCTGGTAGAATGTCTCCACCGCCCATAGCTACAGATGCTATACCAATGTCTTTATAAGTTTGTCCTGGAATTCCTGGAGGAGTTCTGAATTTATATTTTCTAAAGTCAGCCATATCTTTAATTGGTTTTGGAAACCAGCCTAAAGCTTCTGGTCCAACTGGTTGAATCATAAATCCTTTAATGTCTCTTCCCATTTCTTTCCATAATTGGTCATATAGTTCTTTTCCACCACCATATTGGAACCAAGATAAGAATGCGATATTATCAATACCTACACCACCACCAGCTACTGGCGAACCAAATAACATAGCTGCAGGGTGATCACCTGACCAATAGTGAGTCCATGCGAAACCACAATCGATTAGACCTTTATCAACTGCATCTAAAGTTTCTTTTACACCAACAACAGCTCCTGCAGGTAAAATTTCAAACTTTAGAGATCCAGACGTCAAAGTTGTAACAGTGTCAGTAAAGTCTTTTAACATCTTAACTTCATCAGCTTTAGTGTTAAGTACTGTCTGACATTTTAGAGTTTTTGCAGCATTAGCATTTGAAATAAATCCAAACACCATTGCAACTGCAAATAACATTGAAATGATTTTTTTCATTTTTTTCCCTCTCTTTATTTTTAAAAAATAAAGCTTCTCTTATATTGAAATTCAAAACAAGCACTAAAATTGACATATTTTTAAATTTTTCGCAGATTTATTAGAAAAAAAAAATTTTTTACTTATAAAGGATATAATTAATGAATAATTATGATTTTATAATACTTGGAGCTGGATCAGCTGGTTGTGTGCTAGCAAACAGATTGTCAGAAAATCCAGCTCATAAAGTCCTTCTTTTGGAGGCTGGTGGTAAAGATAATTATCCCTGGATACATATACCTGTGGGTTATTTCAAAACTATGCATAACCCAAAAACAGATTGGTGTTACAAAACTGAGCCTGATGAAAGTATGAACAATATTTCTATTAGGTATCCTAGGGGTAAAACTTTAGGAGGAAGTTCATCAATAAATGGATTGTTATATATAAGAGGTCAAAATAGAGATTATGATGTCTGGCGTCAGTTAGGAAATACTGGTTGGGGATGGGATGATGTGTTGCCTTATTTTATAAAAGCAGAGGATCAAGAAAGAGGTAAAAATGAATTTCATGGAGTTGATGGACCTTTAGCGGTTTCTGATCAAAGAATTCATCTCCCACTATTAGATGAATTTCAAAATGCAGCTGAAGAGTTTGGAATACCTAAAACTAAAGATTTTAACACTGGCGACAATCTTGGATGTGGATATTTTCAAGTTACAGAGAAAGATGGTTTTAGATGTAGTACATCTGTGGGATATTTAAATCCAATTAAAAATAGAAAAAATTTAGAAATTATTACTCATGCACATGTCAAAAAAATAATCTTTGAAAATAAAATAGCTAAAAGTGTTGAATTTTGGAAAGGAGATGAATTAAAAAAAGTAGAAGCTAATAGAGAAATAATATTATCCTCAGGGGCTATTGGTTCACCACAAATCCTACAAGTTTCAGGAATTGGAAGTTCTGATAAATTAAAAAACTTTGGGATAGAAATGGTGCATAATTTAAATGGTGTAGGTGAAAATTTACATGATCATCTTATGTTAAGACCTATTTATAAAATAAATGGTCTTAAATCTTTAAACAAAAAAATTAATAGTCTGTTTGGAAATTTAATGATTGGATTAGAGTATATTTTTAAGAGAACTGGTCCTATGACTATGGGAGCTAGTCAACTTTGTATGTTTGCAAAAAGTGATTCTTCATTAGAATTACCAGATTTACAATGGCATGTTCAGCCAATGAGTATGGATACATTGGGTGCAACTAAAAATCATGACTTCCATGCTTTTACACCAACAGTTTCCAACATAAAACCTACTAGCAGAGGTCATGTAAGTATAGTCGACAAAGACTCTAGAACTTACGCTAAAATTAAACAAAACTATCTTTCAACTGATAATGATAGAATGATTGCAGCTAAAGGTCTAAAATTAACTAGAAAAATAATCATGGAGTCTGAAACTTTTAAAAAGTATTCACCAGAAGAATATAGACCTGGAATTAACATTAATGATGACGAAGAACTAGTAAAAGAAGCTTCAAATTATGCACAAACAATTTTTCATCCTGTAGGCACTTGTAAAATGGGTCAAGATGAAATGTCAGTAGTTGATGAAAAACTAAGAGTAAGAGGAGTAAGTAATTTAAGAGTAATCGATGCATCCATAATGCCAAATATTACATCGGGCAACACGAACGCTCCTACAATAATGATTGCAGAAAAAGGTGCAGACATGATACTTAATAATTAATGTTTGCTGAATTATTTGCTCCTGAACAAATAGCAATTTTAACACAAATAATATTTATTGATCTAGTTTTAGCCGGAGATAACGCAATTATCATTGGTATGGTCGCATCTAAATTTCCACCCAAACAAAGAAAAAAAGTAATTTTTTGGGGAATAGGGGGTGCAGTAATACTCAGAATAATATTAACACTTCTTACTGCTTATCTTTTACAAATTACTGGATTAAGACTTATAGGAGGACTGTTATTACTTTACATTGTTTACAAATTGTATGTGGATGTAATTAAAGGATCTGAAAAAGAGGAAGATATTAAAGTAGATAATTCTAGTTTTTTAAAAGCAATATGGACTGTTCTATTAGCTGATTTCACAATGAGTTTAGATAATGTTTTGGGAGTCGCAGGTGCTGCTGGTGAACATTATGGACTTCTTATATTTGGTTTAATTCTATCGATAATATTAATGGCCACAGCTGCTACACTTATATCTGGATGGATTAAAAAATACAGATGGATAGCTTGGCTTGGATTATTAGCAATTTTAGTGGTTGCAGTTGAGTTGATTTACACAGATATTAAAATATTATTCTTATAATGTATCTTCAGAAAATAAGTCTCAAAAAAAAATATGCTTTAGTGACTGGTGCTGGAAAAGGTCTGGGTAGAGCTTGCTCTATAGCATTAGCAGAAGCAGGTGCAACGGTGATAGCATTGAGTCGAACCCAATCTGATTTAAGCAAATTAGAAAAAGACATTAAAAAAGTTAAAGGTAAAATTGTAAAAATTCATTGTGATGTAATGAAGTATCAGGATTTAAAAGAAAAATTAAATAAAATTAAAATTATAGATATTTTGGTTAATAATGCTGGAACCAATATACCGGAACCTTTTGAAAAAATTCAGCAAAAAAGTATGAATTATTTGATAGATCTAAATCTAAAAGCTGCATTTAATGTAGCTCAACTTGTCGTTAAAAAAATGCTTAAAAATAAAAAAAGACCTGGTTCTATAATAAATATGTCTTCTCAACTTGGTCATGTAGGCTGTGAAGGAAGAAATATATACAATATGACTAAATTTGGCATTGAAGGATTAACAAAGGGTATGGGTGTTGAATTAGCAAAAAAAAATATAAGAGTAAACACAGTAGCACCTACTTTTGTAGAAACGCCAATGGTTAAAAAATTTTTTAAAAATAAAAAATTTAAAAAATTTGCTATTGGAAAAATTCCTATGGGTAAAGCTGCTACTGAGAGTGATGTGGCAACCACTGTGTGTTTTTTAGCTTCATCAGCATCCTCAATGATTACTGGTACATCAATAATAATAGATGGTGGATGGACAGCGCAATAATTTATAGAACATTTCTAGTTTTATTATTATTAACTTCAGCAAGTTATGCTATTGAATTTCGAGGAAAATTTTTTCAAGGTCATTTTATACTTGGTATTACTGACCCTAATGCTAAGATTTTAATCGGAAAACAAGAAGTAAAAGTCTCAGATGATGGAAATTTTGTTTTTGGGATCGATAGAGATCAAAAATATGATCTTACTATAACTAAAATTTTTAAGGGAAAAAAAACAATAATTACAAAAAAAGTTATAAAAAGAAAATATAATATTCAAAGAATTGATGGACTTGCAGAAAATAAAGTTACTCCACCTGAATCTGTTTACAAAAGAATTAAAAAAGAAAATAATGCTATAGGTAAAGCAAGAGCAATAAATTCAAATCTACAATTCTTTAAAGAAAATTTTATTATGCCAGTTGAAGGAATTATAAGTGGAGTTTATGGAAGTCAGCGAATTTTAAATGGTAAACCTCGATGGCCGCACTATGGAATTGATATTGCTGCTAAACAAGGAACTATGATTAAATCCTCTGGATCTGGAACTGTAACTATGGCTGAAGACGATTTATATTATACAGGAGGAACTGTTATAATGGATCACGGACATGGAATTTCTACAATATACTCACACCTAGAAAATGTTTTGGTCTCAGTAGGTGACAATATCAATCAAGGAGATATTATTGGAACAGTGGGTTCAACTGGAAGATCAACTGGTCCACATTTAGATTTTAGAGTTAATTGGTTTCAAACTAGACTGGACCCAATGTCTGTAATAAATTGATTTATGCAAACATTAATACTTATCGCTTTAGTTATCGTTATAGCTTGGGTTTTATTTCGCCCAATCACTAAAAAAGAACTAGATAGATACAATAATATAAACAAGCCAGATATGGATTTAAATTAATAATTTAAAGAAGGCTGTTTTTTCATATCTTCTTTTTTAATACCAGCAACCCTAACTGGTTTTTTCATCGCATCACGTCTAAATGGTTCACCAAGCTCTTGATTTAAAATTACCTCAATAAATGTTGTAATTCCCTTCTTTTGATCATCACAAGATTGTTTGATAGCATTGGTAGTTTCTTCCATCGTTTTAACTGTTACTCCTTTTAAACCACAAGCATCAGCTACTTTTGCATAACTAAGTTCTGGATCAAGCTCTGTTCCAACAAAATTATCATCAAACCATAAAATAGAATTTCTTTTTTCTGCTCCCCATTGATAGTTTCTAAATATTACCATGGTTATTGAAGGCCATTCCTCTCTAGCACATGAGCTCATTTCATTCATACTAATACCAAAGGCTCCATCACCAGCAAAACCAATCACTGGTGTATCTGGGCAGCCAATTTTTGCACCCAAAATTGATGGAAATCCATATCCACAGGGACCAAACAATCCTGGGGCTAGATACTTTCTTCCTTTTTCAAAAGTTGGATAAGCGTTTCCAATTGCACAATTATTTCCAATATCGCTTGAAATAATTACATCCTCAGGCATACCAGCTTGAATTGCCCTCCAAGCTTGTCTTGGGGACATTCTATCTGAGTCTCTTTCCCTTGCCTCTTTATTCCAAACTGTTCCCTCATCATCTTCTTCATGATCTAAACTTGATAATTTTTGTAACCATGCAGATTTAGTTTGATGAATTATGTCTTTTCTTTTTTGTCTATCTTTGTCACCTGCAATTGGAGAAAGTTGAGCCAGTAATTGTTGAGCTACAAGTTTTGCATCTCCACAAATACCAACTGTAACCTTTTTTGTTAAGCCGATACGATCTGAATTCATATCAACTTGAATGATACTTGCATCCTTTGGCCAATAATCCATACCGTACCCTGGTAAAGTTGAAAAAGGATTTAGTCTAGTTCCTAATGCTAAAACTACATCAGCTTGTTTGATTAGTTCCATGCCAGCCTTTGAACCATTGTAACCTAAAGGCCCTGCTGCTAAAGGATGACTTCCCGGAAAGCTATCATTATGTTGGTAACCCGAACAAACTGGAGCATCTAATTTTTCTGCAAGTTTTTTACAATCTTCAATCGCACCTCCAATAACAACACCTGCTCCAGATAAAATTACTGGAAATTTTGCATTAGATAACAAATCAGCAGCTTTTTGAATTGCTTCTACACCACCAGCTTGTCTTTCTAATCTAACAATTGGTGGAAGATCTATATCAATAACTTGAGTCCAATAATCTCTTGGTACATTGATTTGTGCTGGAGCTGATCCTCTAATTGCTTTTTCTATAACTCTATTTAACACTTCTGCCATTCTAGATGGGTCTCTAACCTCTTCTTGGTAACAAACCATGTCTTTAAATAAATTCATTTGTTCGACTTCTTGAAAGCCACCTTGACCCATAGTTTTGTTAGCAGCTTGAGGTGTAACTAATAAAAGAGGAGTATGATTCCAATAAGCTGTTTTAATTGGTGTTACTAATCCTGTAATTCCAGGACCATTCTGAGCAATAACCATAGACATTTTACCTGTGGCTCTTGTGTAACCATCTGCAATTAATCCACCATTAGTTTCATGAGCAACGTCCCAGAATGTGATACCAGCATCTGGAAAAATATCTGATATTGGCATAAAGGCTGAACCAATAATTCCAAAGGCGTGTTCAATACCGTGCATTTGTAAAACTTTTACAAAGGCTTCTTCTGTTGTCATTTTTGTCATAAAAAAAGAACCTCTCTAATACGTAATTTATTACTCTTAAAATTCGTTTGTTAATTTTAGCGATTAATATATAAGTTTTTGGGAAATTCAAACAAACAAATCGACACCATATATGGCCACAGATATAATAATACACGACAAAAAAGATAATGTCGGCGTAGTAGTGATAGAAAAAATCACCCCAAAGCAAGATTGTTCTTGTTGGATAATGGAAGATGATAGTACAGTAAAAATACAATCATTAGATGAAATACCATTGGGTCATAAAATTGCTATGACTGATCTTAATGAGGGTGATACAATTTTAAAATATGGTCATGATATTGGTAAAGTTGTCAAATCAACAAAAAAAGGTGAGCATGTTCATGTTCACAATGTAAAAACTAAAAAGTGGTAATTGATGGAAATTCCAAAAAGTTTTTTAGGTTATAAAAGAGAAAATGGCAGAGCAGGAACAAGGAATCACGTAATTATTCTTCCTGTTGATGATATCTCTAATGCATGTGCTGAAGCTGTAGCTAACAATATTAAAGGGACCATTGCACTTCCTCATTCTTACGGCAGACTTCAGTTTGGTGCTGATTTAGAGCTTCATTTTAGAACTATGATTGGCACTGGTTGTAATCCAAATGTTGCAGCTGTAATTGTTATAGGAATTGAACCTAAATGGACTAAAAAAATAGTTGATGGAATAGCTAAAACAGGAAAACCAGTTGAAGGCTTTCACATTGAAAGAACTGGGGATATTGGAACTACAATGAAAGCCTCAAAAAAAGCGCAAGAATTTGTAATGTGGGCATCTGAAAAACAAAGAGAAGAATGTCCACTAAGTGATTTGTGGATATCAGTTAAATGTGGAGAGTCTGACACTACATCAGGTTTGGCATCTAACCCAACTGTTGGAAATTTAATGGATAAGTTGGAACCTCTAGGTGTTCATTTATGTTTTGGAGAAACTTCAGAATTAACTGGTGCTGAAAAGATTTGCGCAACAAGAGGAGCAACAAAAGAAGCTTCAGATAAATTTTTGAAAACATGGAATGCATATAATGATTTTATATTGAAGGAAGCTACAGATGATTTATCTGAAAGTCAGCCAACAGCTGGAAATATTGCTGGTGGTCTTACCACAATTGAAGAAAAAGCGTTTGGAAACTTTCAAAAAATTGGAAATTGTAAATTTATTGACGTTTTAGAACCTGCTGAAGAACCAACTAAAGGAAAAGGTTTGTATTTTATGGATACTTCATCAGCTGCAGCTGAGTGCGTAACACTTCAAGCAGCAGCAGGTTTTAATATTCATTTATTTCCAACTGGACAAGGAAACATTGTTGGAAATCCAATTGAACCAGTTATTAAACTAACCGCTAATCCTTTAACAGTTAAAAGTATGGGTGAACACATTGATTGCGATGTATCAAAAATACTTTCACGAGAAATGAATTTATCAGAAGGTGGTGATGAATTAATTAAAACAACATTAAGAGTTGCTAACGGACGATTAACATGTGCTGAAGCTTTAGGTCACAAAGAATTTGTTATGACAAAACTTTATAGAAGTGCCTAATTAATTTTTTAATTTCATGATTTATAAAAAGTACTTGGTATTGATACCTGGTATAATTTTAGCTTTTATTCTTTACACTTTATCGCAAGGTATAAATAACATAGTTGGAATAGAACTAATGGGGTATACTAAAAGTCCCATTTCTACAGCAATGATTGCCATATTATTTGGTATGTTATTTGGAAATATATTCAAAATCAGGGAAATTTTTTTAAAAGGTTTGGATTTTACTCAAAAAAATATTCTAAAGCTTGGTATTATTTGTTTAGGAATTCAACTTAAACCTTTTGCATTTTTAGAATTTGGTAAAATAGCAATCCCATTAATAATAATTTGTATTGTTAGTGTTTTATTAATTATAAAACTAATAAGTAGAAAAATAATAATCCCAAAACGTATGTCCTACCTTATTTCTATTGGCAGTACTGTTTGTGGTACTACAGCAATAATGGCAATGGCTCCTGTGATAAACGCAAAAAAAAATGAAGTATCCTATGCAATTGCTAATATTACTTTGTTTGGTATTATTTCAATGCTCATTTACCCTTACTTTGCTAATTTTTATTTTAATGGTGAATCATTATTTATTGGTTTGTTTTTAGGTACTGCTATACACGAGACAGCTCAAGTTGCAGCAGCTGGACTAATTTATGATCAACAATTTAATAGTCCAGAAACTTTAAATATTTCTACAGTAACTAAATTGATTAGAAATACATTTTTAATAATTATGATACCTCTATTTGCCTATCTGTATTCCAGAGGTCAAATTAAACAGAGAAAATACTCAATTATTAGTTTTTTTCCTTACTTTGTATTAGGTTTTATAGCCATGATAATTTTAAGAAATTTAGGTGATCAAATATTCTTGGTTAACCAAAATGAAATTTGGTTAAGTACAGTAGAAAATATAAAATTTTTATCTAAAATTTTTTTAACAATGGCAATGGCTGCAATAGGTCTTTCAACGAATTTGAGGGAGGTTAAGAATATGGGCTATAAGCCATTTCTTGTAGGTTTTGTTGCTATGGCAACAGTTGGATTAATTTCAATTATTACAATAGAAATATTTATTAATTATATTATTTAGCTTTAATAAGTAATTTTATTTTTAAGTTTGATACAAATTTTCTCATGAATGCTGCAGCAACTCCTAAAACGATAGCAAACATTATTGTGAATAAACCATAAAAAAATGGCATCTCATTAGAAAAGTCGATGATAAATTCTGAAAAAAAGTTAAGATTTTTACTTTTAGTTGATTGAACATTATTTAAAATTTCATTAGCAAAAAAAGTGTCATAGGCAATAGCTATTCCAACAATTAATAATAATATTGCAAGTAAAGCTCGCAATCCAGAGCTATCAATTCTTTCACCAATTTTTTGACCTACTTGAACTCCAATTATTGAGCCTATAACTAACATTAAAACTAAAAGTAGATCTATTGATCCATAATTAAACGAGTGTAAGAAAGTGACTATTACGCTTACGAAAATTGTTACAAATAAAGAAGTTCCTGGAACTAATTTAGTAGGCATCTTTATTATATAAATCATTGCAGGTACTAGTATGAAAGCACCACCAATTCCCATAATAGCGGCAATAAATCCAACAATAAGTCCTATAAAAATTGGGGTAAAAATACTCTCATACAATTTTGATTTAGGAAATCTCATTCTAAGTGGAAGGCCATGTATCCAATAATGAGTATGTGCCTTTTTTTTTGCTAGAACATTTCTTTTTGCCTGGTCTATTTCTCTTAAACTTTCAACAAGCATCAAGGTTCCAATTATTGCTAAAATATACATATAGGCTAATGAAATTACAGTATCTATTTTTCCAATATCTTTAAAATATGAGAAAGTATAAATTCCTATTGTAGTTCCAATTGCACCACCAATAACTATTATAAAACCCATTTTATAATCCAAAATATTTTTTAAATAGTATGTAGTTGATCCAGATACTGATGTGGCTAAAATATTATTTGCTTCATTTGCAACTGCATAAGCAGGTGGAATACCTAAAAAAATTAAAAAAGGTGTCATTAAAAACCCACCTCCAACCCCAAATAATCCTGATAAGACTCCAACTATTGCACTTAATAAAAGTATTTCTATAGGATTAACAAATACTTGTGCAATTGGTAAAAAGACTTCCATATAAATTTAAAAAATGCGGCTTAAAAATAACTTAGTTAAAAGTAACAAAAGTACCAACTAAAATTACACCCCAGTATGCAAGTAAACTCATTAAAATACCTACTTTAATATATGATGATTTTAATCTGGGGAGTTTATTAAAAATTTTTATTTCTGAAAGGTGCATTTATCTCGTCATTACACCCACTGAAAAATTTGTCAAATAATTATTTAATTTATGCCAATTTTTTTCAATAAATTGTTGCCCCATAAACTTTGACAAGATTATCTTCCACACCTAGAACTAATCTACCTAAGAACTCACCAGGTAGCTCCTTGTTCGTTTGTTTTATCAAAACTGTTACGTGATCCCCTCGTCTTAAGCATCCAAAAGGTTCAAAAGTTTCCTTTAAATTAACAATTAATTTATTGTTTGCCCACTGTTTACCTAATTCAACTTCATTTGCTCCAAAAAGCATCTGAGTAGAGAAATCTCTTGTAAATCCTCCATAATCTTTAAGATTAGATGATTTTACTAAATTATCCCAAATTGGTTTGGCTAATTCATATATTTCATCATCAGTTTTAGATAAAATATCCATATTTATTTGTAATTTTAATTTTTAAGAGGCTTTTTTCTTCTCGTTCTCATCCACGATATGGTAAACAGGAACCTTCTCAAGATTAAATTTACCTGTCTTAGGATCTCTTCTAGAAACTGTTAAACAGTGCCAGTTTTCATCATCAAGTTTCATATGGTCTCCTCTATAGTAATAACCCGGCCATCTAGTTTCTTCTCTAAACATTGTATGTTCTGTTACACACTGAGATGTAAGAGCTCTGTGTTTAAGCTCCCAAGCTCTCATAAGTTGATGATAATCTTCAGCTCCAACATTTTCTAGGTCTTCCTCTAACCAAGTCAAAAGCTCTAAACCTCTTTTTAACATATTAGCGTTAGTCATGTAGTTAGTCGCTATACCACCAACATATTCATCCATAATCCTTTGTAAACGTTGAAGTCCTTGTATTGGAGAGATATAACTTGGGGATACTGTCCCACCTGTTATTTCATTTTGAGCGACCTTATAAGTTTCAAGGGGTTTATAAACTTTAGCTTTAAAATCATCACATTGTTTATCTGATACATTTAAACCTTCGGCTTTTTTATCCTCAATATATTTAACAGCAGCTTTTGCAGCTAATCTACCTTCTGTGAATGATCCAGAAGAAAATTTATGTGCACTTCCACCTACAGTGTCTCCTGCTCCAAATAGACCATCAATTGTAAGCATTCTGTTGTATCCCCAGAAATATTCTGGAGGAGATAAATCCTCAGGTCCACTAACCCAAGCTCCAGAACATGTAGCATGTGAACCCATTACATATGGTTCTGAAGTAGTTAGCTCTGGATTTGTATATTTTGGATCAATATTTTGGGATGCCCAAACTACAGCTTGACCAACTGTCATTCCTAAAAAATTTTCCCAGCCTACAGTTTCTAAATGTGGATCTTGAAAAGCTTCTGTTGTAACCATTTGAATTGGCCCACCGCCTGCCATTGTCTCTTGAATAAAAGCATGATTTCTTAGACAAGTTGGAGTTGGATGGTGATCAATATATTCACCAACTAACTCTTTAGTTTGATCATACCATTTTTTTTCATAGTTTTCGCCATTAGCATTTTGTGTATAAGTTTTTAAGTGCAAGAAGTATGCACCCACAGGACCATAACCATCTTTAAATCTACATAACACAATTCTATTTTCCATTTGTGTCATTTTAGCTCCAGCAGCAATTGGTAATGCATAAGCTGAGCCATTACTCCATGGTGCATACCATGTTCTACCCATCCCTTCACCAACAGCTCTTGGTTTAAATATATGAGAGGCGCCACCTGCTGAAACAATTACAGCTTTAGCTCTAAATACATGAAAATCTCCAGTTCTCATGTTAAAACCTACGGCACCACCTACTCTATTTTCTTGAGCTTCATCCATTAAAAGATGAGTAATCATAATTCTATTATAAATTTTATCTGCAGATTTTTTTGCTGCCTCTGCAACAATTGGCTTATAACTTTCACCATGTATCATGATCTGCCACTTACCTTCTCTAAGATATCTTCCAGTTTCTTCATTCTTCATCATAGGAAGACCCCATTCATCAAACATATGAACTGTGGAGTCTACGTGACGAGCCATATCGTATCCTAAGTCTTCTCTCACCATTCCCATTAAATCATTTCTTGCGTATCTAACATGATCTTCAGGTTGATTTTCACCCCACTGCATTCCCATATAACAATTGATTGCATAAAGACCTTGAGCAACAGCACCACTTCTATCAATGTTAGCTTTTTCAACACAAACAATTTTCATATCTCTACCCCAGTGCCTTGCCTCAAAAGTAGCACCTGTTCCTGCCATTCCTCCACCTACAACTAGAATATCACAATCTTCGTAATGTGTTTTATGCTTTGCCATTAATAATAAACTCCTTTTTTAAAAGAGTCTTTTGGAACACTAGGTAATTCACCATCAATGTTAAGTCCTTCTGGCTCTGTATATAATCTTTGAGAATTAATCTCTCCCTGATTAGGTTTATCACCTTCAGCTAATTTAGGGATAAATTTACCCCATGGTTTTGTTGTTATTGGTGAGACAAAGTCCTTAGTAGTTCCATTTCTAAATTTAATCTTCCAAGAAATAGTACCTTTTTCTTCTTCTCTTCTAACTCTTACACTGTGGCCCATTGGAGCAAAGTCAGCATAACCTCTGACATCAATTGCATGATTAGGACAAGCTTTTACACATGAATAACACTCCCAACAAAAATTAGGTTCTATATTTTTAGCACGTCTTATATTTTCATCAATGTGCATTATATCTGAAGGGCAAATATCCACACAGTGACCACATCCGTCACATCTGGTCATATATACAAAAGTTGACATAATTTAATTATTTCCTTTTCTTGTTATCATATTAATAATGTTTTGGCTCTTCTCTTTTTATACCTAAGCCAAATTGCTCAGGTGCGTCTGCAGGTGGTGGTAGATTATCTCTTGAACCATCCGCTTCTGCTAAATTTTTCTGTATTGCTGCTCCAGGTTTATAAAACATATGAGCAAACTTAGACCAATATATTCCTCCAAATAAAATTAAATTTGAAACTACATATAAAGTTAAAAATAAATATGATAATCCAGTTTGTCCATTAAACTGAGTATATGACCATAACAATCCAAAAGTTGCACAAGCTAATAGAGCTAAAACAAATAAGTCTGCTTTAATAATTCTGTACCATGGATGTGCTTCGGCTGAAACATCCACTCTTAAAAAAAACCAGAACCAATATCCACCAACACATGTTAATATTGCTCCTATATGCCATATCATAGACCAAATAGTTGAAGATGATTTTTCTACGCCTGTATAGCCAAAGACTAAAACAGCAGATGCAACCCAAAATAAAATTGTACCATACATTCCAAGTACATGGGCTAATCTTCTTTTACCAAACCCAAGCTCAGAGGTAGTGCCAATATCGTAAACCGTTGTCTTTGCAACGATAGATACTTTTTCCCCTACACCAAGTTCTTTTGTTGCATTAAGTTTTGCTTTTTTAGCATTATTAAAAAAATATGTTAGATTCCTGTGAGAAATCATTTGGATAATTGTTCCAGCTGCAATTAATAATACCATTGCAATAATAAAACTTTGCATAGCAAGTGGAGAAACTGTCTCTGCTAAAGCAGAAAATGGATTTGTATTTAACATTTTACCCTTAAATTAAATTATTTTGATCTAATTTAAAAGTTTTTCTAATCTAGTTAAATCTTCATATCAACATAAACTATTGGTTATTTTGTCCTTAATAACAACTTAGAATTTATATTTTTCGTTTGTAGTGTTGATTTTTAGGAATTACAGACCTTACTCCCCCTTGGGGATTCTCTACATCTCCGTCTCTTCTAGGTATAAGATGGATATGGCAATGCATAATAGACTGTCCTGAAATTTTTCCTGCATTTGTCCCAATATTAAAAGCTTTAACAGTTTTATCTTTTGCAGTTATTTCACTCTTTATTTTTTTTATCAGATCATTGCATGCTATTAACTCATCGTTAGTTAAATCAAAGTAATCATTTAGATGCCTTTTGGGGATAATTAAGCAATGAAGATTAGATACAGGATATGTGTCGTAACTTGCATATGCTAGGTCATTTTCATGAGCGACACCGCTTGTTTTAGAATTACAAAAAAGGCAAGGATTATTGGGATCTTTAACCATCAATTAATACCTTGGATATTTTTTTGCAGCAACTGAATAATGGTTATTTAGTAAATTAAAAATTTTTAAACTTTTTCTTTTCCATCCAATTTTATCTACAGTTTTAACGGAGGCAACACCTTTACCCGAGCCTATCAAAATAATTTCATCATATTTTGACATTGTATCTATCATTATTTCCTTTTTAATTATTTTTTTTATTTTAGACTCAAAAAATTTATAAGTAATTCCTTTATAGCAATTTTTTGCAGGAGAATATAATTTATTATCTCTAACAAAAATAATATTTGAAGTGCCGGTTTCAAATATTTTTTTATCTGAACACAATCCAATATCTGATCTAGAGTTATCCATTTTTGATAAGTATTTTAAAATTTTCTTATATTTAAGATTTTTATATTCAGGTTTTTCTCTTTTTAATTTTACAAGTTTTAAATTGAAATCAAGTTTTGGTTTAATTCTTTTCCTTAAAGATATAGATATTATTTTTTTATTTACTGCAACTCTCAACAAATGGTTATAGTTTTTTTTAGGATCTAAATTATTTTTAATCAATTTATTAATATCTTTTTTTATAGAAGATTTAAAAATTCTATATTTTTTTATTGATTTTAATAAATTTTGAATATGCTCATTAAAGAAAAGGATTTTTGGAGATGAATCATAAATCCACATAGTCGTGAACACACCATGATCACCCCAGAGATCTTGAAATTTTGTCTCTTTGAGATCTTTAAGCTGATAGGATTTTTTTAATAAGTAAGTTACCATTTATAGTTAAAAATGACTCAGGGTGAAATTGAAATCCGTAAATTTTATCAAAGTTATTTTCTAATGCCATTGCTGATCCTGAAATAACACATCTCATAGTTATGTCAAAATTTTTGGAATAAAAAGGTTCTTTTAGCTTTAAGGAATGATAACGACCCACCTTATAAATATTTTTATTTTTAAAAATAGAATTTTTACTTACAACTTTTATTTTTGACTGAAACCCATGATAAATTTGTTTTTGTTGTACTATTTTTGCACCCTCACAAAATAATATTTGCTGAAATCCTAAACAAATTCCAACTATTCTTTTTTTTCCTTTAAATTTTTTATAAATCCTACTAGTTATTGGATAGTCTTTTGGAGATCCAGGTCCTGGAGATAAAACTATTGTTGATGCTTCTTTTAAATATCTAATATTAATCTCGTTATAATTTGTACATTTAACTTTATCAAACAAAGATAATTGATGGACTACGTTATGAGTAAAGGAGTCTTTATGATCAATCACATATATCATTTAAACAAATCTATTAGTGCTTTTGCTTTTATAAAATTTTCATTAAACTCATGATTAGCGTTGCTATCAATTACAACACCTGAGGCGACTGAAATTTCTGAAATATTTTTAAAATTTAGTATTGAACGTATAATAATATTAAACCTCATATCTCCATTAAATTTAATATAACCAAAACTGCCAGTATAAATATTTCTGTTTTCTTTTTCTTGCTTATTTAGAAGATTAAGTGTGCTTATTTTAGGACACCCAATTACCGACCCACCAGGCATCATTGATTTAACTATATCAATGGTTTTTATCTTTTTATTCAACTTGCCTTTTATCAAACTTACATAATGAAAAAGGTCCTTGTATTCTTCTACAGTTTTTTCTTTTTTAATTTTAACTGATCCATGAACACAAATACGTGATAAATCACTACGTTCCATATCAACAATCATATTATGCTCTTTAGTCTCCTTAATATTTTTCCTAAAATATTGGAGAGCTTTGCTTTTATTTAAGCTTTTATTTTTCTTTAGTGTGCCTGCAATTGGTTTAGTTATTATTGATCTTCCTTTTTTTTCAATTAAAGTTTCTGGAGAGCAGCTAATTACTGAATAATTTTTGTCTTTAATCAAAAAAGCCTCTGGCGCAAGATTGGATTTGGATAATCTACAGAAAAAATCTAAAGGATCTATTTTCGATTTATTCTTATATTTAGTACAAATTTTAATTTGATATGTTTCACCTTGTCTAATTTTTTTTTTAAACTTATTAAAAATTTTTGTGTAATTTTTTCTATTAATATTTATTTTAAAATTTTTTTTTTTGTTTTCGATTAATGGAGCTTTGAAATATAAATTTTCATTTAAACTTATTAAAGTTTCAGGTTTATAAAAAATTCCCTTTGGAAAATTATTAGTTTTTTGTTTTGGAAATTTAATTCCAACTAGGTGATTTAATAATTCATAACCAAAAAAACCAATATAAAGATCTGTCTTTTTGGTTTTTTTTTTATTTAAATTAATTGAATTTAAAAAATTAATTATATTTTTATTTGATAAAATTATTTTTTCAGAAAAATCTGTAAATAAATCATACCCTTTTGATGTTTTATAGATAACATAAGGTTTACCTGACAAATTAATATCGTTTAAAATTTTAAATGTTTTCAATTTAACTTGTTTTTAATCTTATTACTGCTTCTTCTTTTATTGGAAGATGAATTATTGCAGCAAAAACTGACAATGCAATTGCTAAATACCACGCATAGTCATATGAACCATAGAGATCATAAAATAAACCACCTAGGTATGCTCCAAAAAATGAACCGATTTGATGACTTAAAAAGACAATTCCATAAAGTAGTCCTAGATATTTTGTTCCAAACATATGGGCAACTATTCCACTTGTAGCTGGTACAGTTGACAACCACAAAAAACCAAAGCTAGCACCAAAAATAAAGGCATTAATATTGCTAGGTGGTAAAAATATAAACAAAATAATTGATAAGCCTCTTAAAGCATAAATAAAACTTAAAATTATTTTTTTACTTATTTTAGTGGATAAATAACCACTCAAAAGTGAACCAAATATATTGAATAATCCAATCAAAGATAAAATTGCGGCTGCAGTCCAACTCTCTAAGCCTCTATCGATTACATAAGTTGGAACATGAGTTCCAACCAATGTAATATGAAAACCACAAACAAAAAAACCAGCGACTAATAAAATATAACTTTTTGTTCCAAATGCTTCTTTTATTGCCTCCAAAGTACCCTGGGAGTTTGGTTCTTCAATGCTTTGTTCTATTGAAGGAGACCTTACAAAATAAGAAACAATTAAGCCTATAAATAATGCAATAATAAAAGCTATCAAGGTAATTTGCCATCCATTTACGCTTAATGAATAGGTTGTAAAAAGTGGAGATAAAAAATATCCAAATGAACCTATTGCTGTTACTAAACTCATTGCAATTGTTCTATTTGATAATGGGAAATGTTTACCTACTATTGCCATTGGAATACTAATAGCAGTACCGCCTAAACCGATACCAACCAAAATACCCATGTCTATTTGAAAAAATATTCCTGTATTTGGACCTGCGTAAAGAAAATAAATACCTGCTATAAAAAAAACAAATGCTAAGGATATAGCTTTATGTCCACCATATTTATCTGCTATTGCACCAAAAATGGGTCCAGTAAGTCCCCACATTAACATTTGTATTCCTATTGAAAGTCCAGCCTCTGTTAATGAAATTCCTAAATCTTCTTTAAAATCCATAAAGAACAAACCAAAAGTTTGTCTAATACCTAGTGATATAAGAACTACCAGACAAGCAGCTATTAAAGTTACTAAAGCTGTTTTATTTCTAAAGAATTTTTCATTAGTCATATCAGATTATTTTAAATGTTTGAGAGCTTGTTTAATATCAGCGATAAGATCGCTAGGATCCTCTAACCCAATATGCAATCTTACTAAATGTTCATCTTTAGATAATTTTAAAAATTTTCGCGTTCCAGTCTCTCTATGCTCTTGATGAAGGGCTAAACTTTCAAATCCCCCCCAACTATAACCATAACCAAATAGTTTTAACGAATTAACAAATTTCCTAATAGAATTAATATTTTTACATTTTATTTTTAAACCCATTAAACCTGAGGCTCCTGAATAGTATTTTTTCCACATTTTATAATTGTAAGAACCTTTATTATGAGGATAAAGTAATTTTATATTTTTAAATTTGGATAAAAATTTTGCTATTTTTTTTGCATTTTCCCTATGTCTATCCAGTCTGACATCCAATGTTCTTAAACCTCTAGTAATTAAATAAGCATCATCAGGACCAAGTCTTAAACCAGTAATTCTCTCTGCAGCCTTTACTTTAGAAAATACTTTTTTATTTACTGCTAAAGATCCCCCCATAACATCAGAATGACCTGAATAGTATTTTGTAGCAGAGACAATTGCCATATCAAATCCAAGTTTGATAGGTTTTAAAAAATATGGTGTTCCCCATGTATTATCTATAGCAGTTAAAATTTTATTTTTTTTAGCAATAGAAATTATTTTTCCTAGATCTTGAAAATCAAAAGAATTACTTCCTGGATTTTCTACAAAAATTAACTTTGTTTTTTTTGTAATATTTTTTTCTAAAGTTTTAAGATCATGAGGATTATAAAATGTTGTTTTAATATTGAAATCTTTTAAAAAATTTTCGGTTAATATTCTTGTTGGACTATAAACTGGATCTGCCGCAATAATTTCATCTCCAGGCCTAGTAACACTAAATATAGCTAAAAAAACTGCCCCGAAACCTGTTGGTGTTGTAAAAACATGATAACTTTCCTCAAGCTTGGTTAAAATTTTTTGTAAAATATAAGTAGTTGATGTACCTTGCCTTGCATAATCATAATGACCACCAATTGGATTTTTTTGAGCTTTAGCTTGAGTTTTTCTTATATCTCTCATTGATTTAAAAATTATAGTGGACGCTCTTACAACTGGAGGGTTTACTGACTGATTATGAAAATCTTTAGCTGTGTGCTTAAGAAAAGTCTTAAAAGAGCTACTCATAATAAAATTTGATATGTTTAAAAGACAATGCTATATCCCATGAAAAACGTCAATATAATTAAAATAGGATTGAATGAGTTACCCAAAAAAACATAGAGGTCGAAGAAAACAAGGCTCGAAAAAAAGAAGAGCTAAAAGAAAAAATAAAAAGAAGTAAACAGGCTTCTATTCTTTAATCCACCCACCGCCAAGAACTTTATACCCAAATTGGTCTTTGTTATAAAAAACACAAGCCTGCCCAGGTGAAATACCATCCTCTGGTAAAGTTAGATTAACAACCCCTGTTTGATTATCCTTTAAATTTACATTTGCCTCTAACAAATCTCCTGTTGACCTTACTTTCACAAAAATTTTTTTTTCTAAATCTGTATTAGGAGCTAGCAAATTTATATTTTTTAAAGAAATTGTTTGTTTTCCAAGTTTTTCTTTTGGACCTACAATTATTTCATTTTTATCAGAATTAATTTTAAGTACATAAAGAGGCTCTCTATCTGAAACCTTTATTCCTTTTCGCTGACCTATCGTAAAATTGATAATACCATCGTGGACACCTATAACTTCACCATTTAAATTTTTAATATTTCCCTTTTGGAATGAGTCGGGTCTAAATTTTTGTATAACTGACGCATAATCACCATTTGGAACAAAACATATATCTTGGCTGTCAGGCTTGTCAGCAACATTTAAATCTAAATTTTTTGCTATCTCTCTAGTTTTATCTTTCAACATTCCACCTAAAGGGAATCTTAAATAGTCTAATTGCTCTCTAGTTGTATTAAATAAAAAATAGCTTTGATCTCTATTCTCATCAATTGCTCTGTACATGTTTGTTGTATTTTTTTCCGTAATACTTTTTACATAGTGACCTGTCACCAATGCATCAGCATTAAGCTCTTTTGATACCTCAAATAAATCTTTAAATTTTACAGTTTGATTACATTGAACACAAGGAATAGGGGTTTCGCCTTTTAAATAACTATCAACAAAATTATCTATTACTCCTTGTTTAAATTTATCCTGATAATATAAAATTTTATGTTCAATATCTAATTTATTAGCTACTCGTTTTGCATCCATAATATCTTGGCCAGAGCAACATTGTTTCGAGGCTGCTACTTCTTTACCATCATCATATAATTTTAAAGTAATACCTATAACTTTATAACCTTCTTGCTTCATCATGCCTGCAACTGTTGAAGAATCTACACCTCCAGACATAGCTACAACTACAGTAGTATTTGATGGTTTTTTATTAAAACCTAAAGAGTTTAATTCTTCGTCCATAAGGTGGTATTTATACTGATTTACAATATAAGTTAAATTAAATGATTTTAGATTATGAACCAGGTGACAAAGTTACTAATCCAAGCAATAAAGAATGGGGAATAGGACAGGTACAATCTATAATAAACGACAAAGTCACTGTTAATTTTGAAAATGCTGGTAAAAAAGTAATTAATGCAAATAACATCGAATTGAGAAAACTTGGTAAATAAAAAATGGATTTAAAAAAGATAGTTAAGGATTTAATTGAAAGTTTTTTAATTGCTGGAGACTTAGCTATTGAATTAAGAACAAAAGGTTTAATAAAAAAAATTAAATCAGATAACACCCCTGTGAGCAATGGTGATATAGAAGTAAACGAGCTTATTACAAAAGAAATAGCTAAGATCACACCAGAAATTCCTATAATTTCTGAAGAAAGTTTGGAGAATAAAAATAAATCGAATTTAAAAAATTTTTGGCTGATTGATCCAATCGATGGAACACATGATTACATAAATAATTTAGAGGAATTTACAATTAATGCTGGACTAGTAATGGGTAATAAACCAGTTGCAGGTTTAATTAATGCTCCTGCTAAAAAAAGAATGTTTTACTCCTATGGAGAGGGTAACGCATATGAAATTAAAAACGGTAAAGAATTAAATCTCAGTGAGTCAATTATAAAAAACACGGGTCGAATTAGATTTATTTCATACTCAAATAAAATTAGGCCTGAGATTCAAAAAATTTATAACGATTTAGGAGTAGAGGAGAATATTAAAATGAAAAGTTCTTTAAAATTTTGTGTAGTTGCAACAGGTGAATACGATGGTTATGTTGCAGAGCCTAGAGCTTATGAATGGGATATTGCTGCTGGTCATGCAATTTTAAATCATGCAGGTGGAGAAGTTACTGATTTTAGTGGAAATGAGATTTTATATGGTAAGCCAGATTTAAAAAACTCAAGTCTAATTTTAAAAAGTAAAACTATATTGTAATGGATGAACAGCTAAGAATTATATTAATTATAATTGTATCAGTCTCTATTTTTGGATTATTAGTTTTTGTTTTTGTTAAAAATTATATAAGAAATAAAATTAATCGTCTTTTAAAAGATGAGGATAAAAAAAATTTAGAGTAAATTAATAATTTTTAAAAATTCCTCTTTCTCTATATCCATAACTTTTTTTGAAGTTTCAAAATCAAAACCATTTCTTGCTAATAATGATATGTCTTTTTTATAAAATAAAGTTCTATTATCTTCAGCTCTAGCTGGTCCTATTCTTTTTTTTTTACAAATTTTTATTGCAGAAAAGAAGTCTTGATCACTATTATCTTCTCTAATCTTATTGACTGTGTTTTTAATAAACTCTTGATTTATTCCTTTTCCCATTAAGTAGTTACGAATTTTATTAAGTGAATGTCCTCTTTGAACCATGCTCTTTGCTTTACTTTCAGAGTAAAATTGATCGTTAATAAATTTATTTTTTTCTAAGTCAGATAAAACAATATCAATTAGTTTATTAACATCCTTTTTTCTTGTATCTGATGCAGAGAGTTTCATGTATTTTTTTAATAAATACGTTTTAAGTTGTTGCTTAGAAGGTGCGTACTTTTCAACATATGCAAAAGAAAAACTTCTCATTTCATCTACTGTGACTTGAAGAGTTTTTTTTCTATTTCTTATAGGAATCATGATTAGATTGAATATAATATAATTAAATGATCGAACAAATTTATACTTATTTTACAATTGAAACGCTTTATATGTGGATTAATTTAGGGGTTATCCCTTTCTGGCTTATTTTAATCTTTTTTCCACAATCTTATTTATGTCGATTTTTTGTAACCTCTATTTTCCCATTTGTGTTACTAAGCGGTATTTATATTTTTATTTTATATAAATCCTTGCTAATTGATTATGATTTTGAGGGAAATTTTAATCTTTATTTGGGTCTAAATGAATTATCCAGATTATTTGAGGACTCATTGTACTTAATGATTTTCTGGACTCATTTCATAGCTATAAATTTATTTGTTGGTGGATGGATTGTTAAGGATGCTCAAAAATTTTCAATTAATAAAATTCTGCTTGCAGCACCATTGATAATTACATATTTGATAGGACCGTTTGGTGTTTTTGTTTATTGGATAATTAGAATTTTTTATGCAAAAAGAATAAATTTATATGAGTAATCATATAGATTTTTATTTTGATTTTATAAGCCCATACGCCTTTATCGCTTATAAAAATATTATCAAAATTGAAAATATAAAATTCAATTATAAGCCTATTCTATTAGGTGGGTTGCATAATTTGGTTGATATAACTGCACCAGCTCTTAACAAATTTAAATTAAAAAATATGAAAAATGATTGTGAATTGATTTCTAAAAAAAATAAAATTAGTTTTATCTGGAATTCAAAGTTTCCAATTAATTCACTTTATATAATGAGAGGTTTCTTGGCAGTAGAAGAGAGTAAGAAAAAGGATTATTTAGAAACTTTTTTTAATGCTTATTGGCAAAATGATACGGATTTAACTGATGAAAAAAATATAATTCAATTAATAGAAAATTTAAGTATCAATCACGAAGAATTTTTTAAAAGTATTTCTAAACAAGAAATTAAAGATGAATTAAAAAAATTTACTAGTGAAGCCTTTAAAAAAGAAATTTTTGGGGCCCCCACATTTATTGTTAATAATAAAATTTTTTGGGGACAGGATCGTTTAAATTATGCTTTAGATGAATTTAAAAATAATTAAACTATTTTAAATTTACTTTGTCTGATAGCTCCAAATCCACCATCTATATGAGAAACATTTTTAAATCCCATATCTTTTAAAGTTTTTGCTGCGAGAGCAGATCTTAATCCACCAGCACAGAATAAAACCATTTCTTTTTCCTGATCAAGTTTTCCTTCTTGAAAATATGGGCTTCCTGGATCAAGCCAAAATTCTAACATTCCTCTCGGAATATGGTGGGAGCCTTCTACTTTTCCATCACGTTCCAGCTCTCTAATATCTCTTATATCAATTAAATTACATTTATTATCCTCAAGTAATTTAACTGCTTCATCAGTGTCAATTGTTTTTATCTCTTTTAAAGCATTATCAACAAGAGTTTTAGATGATAGGATTGACATAAAAATATAATTTAACTTATGAAACTTCAAAATCAAAACATAAAATCAAATTTTTTAAAAAAAATTTTTATTAAAATCTGTAGAAAACTTGATTTTGAAATTATAGATCAAGGAAAACTGCATTTACCAGTAATGAGTAAATATGGTCATAATAACTTATCAAAAATAGGTAAAGAGTCTCTTATATTACCAATGGGCAGAACAAAAATTACTAGATCAGTGAAATCACTCAATATTATTCTCAGAACTTGCGCTTCGGTTAATATGTTATCCCAATCTAAAAAAAGAGTTTTTAATTTAAAAAAAGAAGATTATTCACTTAAAACATTAACCTCTTTAATTAATTCAATTAACAATAGTAAAAAATTATTTAAAAAAATTAGATTAAAGTTCACCATTATTGATCATAACTCTGATGAAAAAATTGTTAAAAAAATGAAAAAACTATTAAAGGTACAATTTTTTAAAAGTGAAATAATAAAATTAAATATAGAGCATTATAAAAAAAACATAAAAAAACTTAATCAAGAAGGAAAAAAAGTTACCGACAATCAAATTTCTAATATGTGTAATATAAATCAGTCCTTAAATTTAGGAAAAGACTGTGATGACTTAGTTTATTTTGTTGAAGACGATTACATTCATTCAGTAAATGCTATTGCAGAAATGATTTATACTTATGAAAGAATTTCTAGTCAAACTGGGAAAGAATTAATCATATGTCCATCTGACTATCCATATTTGTATAATAAATTAGAAAATTCAAATATTTTTTTGGGTCATGGACATCACTGGCGATCTATAAATGAAACTTTGTGTACTTTTTTAACAAGTTCAAAGATTGTTAATAAACATTTTAAGAAATTTGTTAGTGCTTGTGAATTTGAACATAATCCTTTTGAAAAACCTTTTCATGATATATATAAAACTGAGCTGTGTATTAGTCCAATGCCAGCAATAGCAGTTCATTATACTAACATTAACTCTATTTATGGTTTATCACCTTTGATAAATTATAAAAAACTATGGAATAAAAATAAGATATGACATTAAAAATTAATTCAAAAGCACCAGCTTTTACATCACCTTCTACATCTAAAAATAATTATTCTTTAAAAGACTCTTTTGGAAAATATGTTGTTTTATACTTCTATCCTAAAGATGACACTCCTGGATGTACAATTGAAACTAATGAATTTAATAAATTACTGCCTAAATTTAAAAAATTAAAATGTGAAGTTTATGGTATTTCGAAAGATGGCTTAAAAAGTCACAATAAATTTAGAGATAAATATAAAATTAAATTTGATTTAATAGCTGACGAAGAGTTAAAAGTCTTAAAAAAATATAAAGTATGGAAAAAGAAAAAATTTATGGGTAAGGAATTTATGGGAATTGTTAGAACTACATATTTACTCGATAAAAAAGGTCAAATATTAAAGGTTTGGAACAACGTCAAAGCCAAAGACCATGCTGATGAGGTCTTAGAAACCCTTAAAAGTATTACAAAATAAAAAGGCCCCTTTCGGGGCCTTTGCTTAACTAACAAGAGAGAGAGATATTTTGTTAATTTTTTTTTGTTAGGAGCTCTTCAATGAGATAACGACATGGAGATCGAAGAGCCCCTATATTGCATGCAATTAGTCTCGTATTGCGTATGCTATTACACCAGTTTCGGTTACGTCAGTACCTTTGGATTCAGCCTCTTTACTTAATCTAATTCCAAACGTGGCCTTCATAACTGAGAACACGATATATGACACAACAAATACAAAAATGTTTATTGATAGCACACCAACTACCTGTGCACTAAATGATGCATCAGTGTTTGTCAGTGGTACCGCAAGTGTTCCCCAAATTCCCGCAAACATGTGAGCTGGAATTGCACCTACAACGTCGTCAAGTTTGAAACTGAACAATAATTTAGTTCCAAATACAACAAGTAAACCACCTACTGCTCCAATGAAAATTGCAGCTAGAGGTGTTGGTGCTAATGGTTCAGCAGTTACTGCAACTAATCCACCAATTGCTCCATTTAACATTTGCACAACATCTGTTTTACCGTACATTAATCTTGTTATTGTTGCTGCAGCCATTACACCACCACAAGCAGCAAGATTAGTATTAATAAAAATATTAGATACAGCAACTGCGTCAGCAAATGTTCCAATCGCTAATTGAGATCCTCCGTTGAACCCAAACCAACCTAACCATAGGATAAATACACCTATTGTTACTAATGGAATAGAAGATGCAGCAAAAGGTTTCATAGCTCTAGCTTCACCTTTACTGTCAAATCTTCCTGTACGCGAACCTAGCAACATTATCCCAGCTAGTGCTGCTGCACCACCTGTTGAGTGTACTAATGTTGAACCAGCGAAATCTGAGAAGCCAAGTTCTGCCAACCAGCCTCCACCCCACTGCCAACCCATTACTATTGGATAAATAATTCCTGCTAAAATTGCTGCGAATAGAAAGAACGGCCAAAGTTTAACTCTTTCAGCCATTGCTCCTGAACAAATTGAAACTGTTGTTGCACAGAAAACCATTTGGAAATACCAGTCAGAACCATCTGCATATCCAGTATCAACTGAACTTGCATCTGACCATGGAGTAAATGTTCCAATGTATCCACCTTCTGGGATTCCATACGCTAAGTTATATCCAAACAACCAAAACATTATTCCCGCAATTGAATAAAGACCAATGTTCTTTGCACAAATTACCGAAACACTTTTTGAAGTTACCATACCAGATTCTAGCATCGCAAATCCTGCTGCCATAAACATGACTAGGAAACCACAAATTAGAAATAGTAGTGAATTGAATATAGCTTGAACTTCAGCAGAAACAGTTGTTTCTGCCATTCCTGCACTACTCATGCTTAATAAAAATATTAAACTAAGAAGTGGCGCAGATATTCTTTTTATTAATTTAGTCATAAGACCTCCACTGTTAAAGGAAGGTTTATATTTTTTAATAAAACTAAAAACTAACGCTGATTAGGAAAATTGGCTATGCGGTATTTGCATATAGAAACAGCCCTAACGTGTAATTTTTTACATTAGGGCTGTTAAGAAAAATGCTATTTATTAAACACTTCTTTTAAAGCTTTTGCGGGTAAAAATTTTACCTTTTGAGAAGCAGCAATTTGAATTTGCTCACCTGTTCTAGGGTTTCTTCCAACTCTAGCTTTTCTTTTAGCTACTTTATAAGTACCAAATCCAGCAATTTTCACTGAATCATCCCCTTTTAAAGCATCTAAAATAGTATTAGTAATTGTATCAAATGTTCGCTCCGCATCAGCTTTGCTCAAGTTTAGTGAGCCTGAAAGCTTTGCAATTAGTTGTTTTTTGTTCATTTTAGCTCCGGTTTTATTGGTTAATATTCATACTTGTCATAAACGTTGATAAATCAAGCTTTTTTTTAGTGTTAAAAAATTCATATAACACAACATGTTGTAAAAATAGAAAAAAGTATTGAATTTACTTACTTTTTTAAAGTTAAGGAAAATTTTATTAACTAAATAAACCTAAATCTTTTAGATCATTAAAAGTTGTGAAAAACATTAATGATAGCAACAAAAACAAACCGATTCGAAAAAAACCTTCTTGTGTTTTTTGCGACAAAGGACGGCCTAAAACCTTTTCAAATGCGTAAAACATTAAATGACCTCCATCAAGCATTGGTATTGGAAATAAATTGATTAGACCTAGACTAATAGAGATATAAGCCATCATACTGATAAAAGCTAACACTCCAAAAGTTGCAACTTGACCAGAAATTTTAGCAATTCTAATTGGACCACCAAGTTGAGAAGTATCTGCTTTTCCCAATATCATTCCACCAATATATTTCAATGATGATGTGCTTACATAATATACTTCATTAGCTGCGTGATATAATGCCTGTGCAGGGCCTAATTTTATATGATTAACCTCGTTATTATAAGCCCCAAGTTTTATTCCAACCATTCTTTTATTAATTTTATTTCCTAATCCATCCTCACCTTCAACAATATTAGGTTTAACTTTTAAGATTAACTCCTCATAAGATCGTTTAACTTTGAAATCAATAATGTCTCCTGTTGACATGGTAATAAATTTAGAGACCTCCATGATACTTTTAACTTTATTTCCATCTATTTCTAAAATCACATCTTGATTTTTAAGTCCTCCTATCATTGCTGGGCTATCTTTTTGTACCTGATTAATGACTGCTGGAGTAAAGTCTTTACCAACGAATATATATATTGAAAAAAATATGACTAAAGCCAACAAAAAATTTGCCAAAGGTCCCCCAAAAACTATTAAAACTCTTTGATACAAAGGTTTTAAAATAAATAACTTTTCTCTCTCTTCTTCGTTATATTTTTCAAGTATTTCTTGGTGGTCTGATTGAGAGTATACATTTCTATCACCGAAAAATTTTACATAACCCCCTAGTGGTATTGCGCATATCTTCCAACGAGTTCCATGTTTGTCATTCCAGCCAAATAATTCTTTACCAAATCCAATTGAAAAATCAGTGACTCCTACTCCATATTTTCTAGCAAAATAATAATGACCATATTCGTGAATGAATACCACTACTAAAATTAGAACTAAAAACGGGATTATATATGTCAACATAAGCTAAATATATTAAAAATTAGCATTATAACAACCATGCATTCATCATTAATCCTGACACTTTTTGTCCTTTCATCAGCTAAATTTGATTAAATAGTGATAATAATATAATCAACATTAAATATATGCCCTCTTTTGATGTAGTTAGTAAAATAAACCACCAAGAATTTGATAACGCTCTGTCAAACTGTTTAAGAGAAATTAGTAACCGCTTCGATTTTAAAGGGTTACATATCTCTATAGAGCGAAAAGAAAATTTAATTACAACTCTTGCCCCAGATGAATTGAAATTAAGGCAAGTTAATGAGTTATTGCAAACTCATTTAATCAGACGAAAAGTTGATCCAAGAGTACTTAATATGAAAAGTTCAGAAAGCGCATCCGGAGGATCTATTAGACAATTAAGTGAATTAAAGGAGGGTATTAGTCAAGAAAATGCAAAAAAAGTAATTGCTGATATAAAAAAACTTAAACTAAAGATACAAATAAAAATTCAAGGAGATGAATTGAGAGTGGATGGTAAAAAGAAAGATGAACTTCAAGAAGCAATTAGTGCCATAAAATCTATTGATATTGGTCTTCCTATAGAATTTGTAAATTTTAGAGATTAATCCTTGATTAAACTATTCATTGTATTTGGTTTAAAAAGATATAAGCATCCATCATAAATACTTAATATATACCTTTTCCTATCCTAATGAATTTCTCAGATTTACAAATTGAAAATAAGCTTAAAAAGTCAATTGAACTAGCTGATTTTAAAACTCCCACTCCAATTCAAAGTCAATCAATTCCAATCAGTCTTGAGGGTAGAGATATTTTAGGGACCGCACAAACTGGAACGGGTAAAACTTTAGCCTTTACCGTCCCAATGATTAATAAATTAATTAAAGATAAGCAGGCAATGGCATTAATTGTTTGTCCTACAAGAGAACTTGCAACACAGGTAATGGCAACCATTTTAAAATTAAATGTTAGAGAAATAGGAATTGGAAATGCTCTTTTAATTGGTGGTGAGAGCATGCAAAAGCAACTTAGAAAGTTAGGCAAACGTGCAAGAATAATAGTTGGTACTCCTGGACGAATTAATGATCACTTAAACAGAAAAAGTTTAGATTTATCAAAAGTTAATTATTTAGTCTTAGATGAGACTGACCGTATGCTTGATATGGGTTTTACTCCTCAAATAGAACAGATTTTAAATTTTATACCAAAAGAACATCAAACATTATTATTTTCAGCAACTCTACCAAATGATATTTTAAAAATATCTCAAAGGTATCTAAATAATCCAGAAAGAATATCTGTTGGATCTTTATCAGCCCCAATTGATAAAATTAAGCAAGAAACATTTGAGGTTTCGCAGGATAAAAAATATCATGAACTAATCAATCAACTTGTAGAGAGAAGTGGGTCCATCTTAGTATTTGTTAAAACTAAACATGGTGCAGATAAAATAGTTAAAAGACTTAAATATGATGGTCATAAAGCTGATGCTATTCATGGAAACTTAAGACAAAGTAAACGAGACAGAGTTATCAATGGATTTAGAAATGGACACAGTCGTATCCTAATTGCAACCGATGTTGCAGCACGTGGGTTAGATATCCCAGTTATCAAACATGTTATTAATTACGATCTACCACAAGTTCCAGAAGATTATGTTCATCGAATAGGACGAACCGGTAGAGCTGGTAAAGAAGGTTCTGCTTTAACCTTTTTAACACCAAGTGATCGATCCATGTGGAATTCTATAAGTAAATTAATAGATCCAAATTACAAACCACGTCAAAGAGATAGAAATCAAAAAAAAAGTTTTAGGGGAGGTAAAAAAGGTAAGGCTACATTTAACAAAAAAAGAAAATTTAATGATAACAAAAAAGGTAGATTCAGAGATAAAAAGAAGTTCTTTAAGAACAATGAGGATAAAAAAACTAATTTTAAAGGAAAAAATAAATTTTTTAAAAAAGATGGAGATAAAAAATCAAAATTTAAGGACAAGAAAAAATCTTTTGGCTTTACCAATAATCCAAAATATTTTGGTAAAAAAACAGATGATGTAGTTGAAAAAGACAATAAAAGAACCTCTTTTAAAGGAAAAAAAAAATTCACAAAAAGACAAAGACCTAAAAAATTTTCATTTAAAAAGCATAAAAAGAAATAAGATTTAATTAGAAATCTTTTGGATCAATGAGGCTGTATTGTTTGTGGGTTTATTTACATCCTTTGAAACCTTATGAAAAATAAGATCAGGAACTTTACGTTCATTCAAAAAGGCTGAGCCCTGTAGCTCTAAATTTAAATAACGATTTACATCTGCGTGATTAAGGATTACAGGCTGACGGTGATGAATTTCTTTAATATTTTCTTTTGCTTCTTCTGTAATTAAACAAAATTGGTCCTCTTCAAAAATACCAGCAAAATAAATTACATTACTATCTTTTCTAACAAAATAATGAGGAGTTTTTTCATTCTCTTCCCTCTTCCATTCATAAAAACCATCTGCAACAGCAACACATCGATGATTTTTAATCAGTTTTTTAAATGAAACCTTTTCATCAATCGTTTCTAATCTTGCATTAATCAATGCTTTGAATTTTTTATTTTTTACCCAACTAGGCACTAATCCCCACTTTAAAGCCTCTAAAGTGTTACCATTTTTATATTTTTTTATAACTGGAAGTTTTTGATAAGGATGAGCGTTATAATTTTCTGTATCCTCAACTTGAATAGCAGATTTTACTAAAGAAGAAGTTTTAGTAACTGGATTTTTAACAACATACCTTCCGCACATTATATTGATTGTTGTTTAATTAATTCTTCTATTTGTCTTATCATGATTTCCGGAGATTGCATTGATGGGTGTATCTCTTTTGCCTGCTGATAACTAAGAATTGCTTTTTCATAATTTTTTAATTGTATATTTACTAAACCTTGTCCTGCCAAAGCACCAAAATGTCTTTCTTCTATTGCTAAAACTTTATCAATATCATCTTGAGATTTTTTGAATTCTCCTATCAAATAAAAAACTGTTGCTCTTTTATTCCATGCTTCAGCCCAATTTTGATCAAGATTTATAACCTCTGTAAAAATCTCTATTGCTTTACTTAGTTGTTGATTTCTTACAAACTGAGAGCCTTCCTCTAACCTTGCAGTAAGTTTTGCATCAGTTGGATGAGTACTCCAAATTTTCCATATTTCCTGTTCAACAATAGATGATACTTTTGACTTATTGGCCTTTAACTCATTGAATAATTGGTTAAGTCTTACATCTCTTTCATTTGAAAAGGAGCTCGTCTGAGAAAATAAATAAAATAAGAATATTAAAAAAAACCTTTTCATAGTTTGATATTATCAAAAAAGAGTTTTGGAGTCTTTGGTCTTAAGTGTCTTGGTTGTTTTTTTTACAACTATAAAATGAAATATCTTTCTCTTTTTTATCAGAGTTTATTTTTCGGGTAATTTCATGGATCAATTCTCCAGTACTTCTAGTAAAGACTGCAGACTCAGAATAATTTCGTTCTTGATCAAAAGCTTGTATCAAAATTATATCTTTATTAGATATTTTTACTTCCAAATTAATCTTATTAATAAATTTTGATAAATTTTTTATAACTAATATATCTGGATTTTTTGCTATTATTTTTAAACTTTCGATATTTTCTCTTTTAATTTGATCATTTGTAAAAGAAACAAAGTTATGTTCTGCGTTTTTAATAATAACTTTTTCAAACTTACAATTAAGATCTAAATCCGTTTTAACTGAAATATTAATATTTTTTGCATAAACATTGCTAGTTAAAAAAAAGGTAATTATCAAAATAAAATATTTCATAAAATATTATTTTAAAATTTCATTTAATGGTGTTATTTGGCCAATTTTAAAAATAAGCGCATCCTCTTTTTTGAAACCATATTTTTCCGCATTATCTTTAAATCGATCTCTTGGTTCCATAATTGGTTCTAACGATAATACAAAAGTACCCCAATGCATACCAATTACTTTTTTACTTTTTAAATCTCTAGAAATCTCAAGCGCCTCTTCAGGGCTAGTGTGATAAGATGATTTATCTTTATATGGAGTTAATGGATAAAAATTATACGCTCCGATATTTATAATATTAATATCTATTGGACCGTATTTTTCGCCAATCTCTTTATAAATATTTCCAACTCCAGTATCACAGGCAAATAAAATTTTTTTTCCATCATATTCAATTAAAAAATTTCCCCATAAAGTTTTATTGGTATCTGTTAAACTACGTTTAGACCAATGAACTGCTGGCAGAAATGTTATTTTCATTTTTTCATTAATGATGATTTCTTCATACCAATCCATTTCATTAACATCGCTGTATCCATTTCTTTTAAAATACTTACCTAGTTTTAATGGAGCCATTACTTTGGTATTTTTGAAAGGGAATTTTCTGATTGTCATCATATCTTGATGATCATAATGATTATGAGTTAGTAAAAAAATATCTACAGGAGGTATTTCTTTTAAATTTATAGCTGGTTCAGTAAATCTTTTAGGTCCAAAAATTAACGGACCTGCATTTTTAGAAAAAACAGGATCAGTTATAATTGTTGTATTCCCTAATTTTATCAAAAAAGTTGCGTGCCCTATCCATCCAATATAATCACCGTCTTTATGTTTTTTAATATCAGCTAATACTTTTTCTTTATCTACAACATGATCTTTTGGAACAGTCATATTGAGTTTCTTTTTTTCTTTATTAAATACTTTAAAAGACCACCGAAAATTTTGATCAACTTTAGGGGAACCTAGAGGGTTTCTAAAAGTGCCGTCTGGTAAATGATGATAAGGTATTTTATCCATATATAAATACAAAATTAATAGTTAATGATAAATTCATAAAATTATAAATTTTATTTTTTATTTATCTAAAATAGCAATAATACTTCTTTTAATATTTTCACTTATTTTTATTGTTCCTTGCTGGTTAGGATGTATCCCATCTTGTAGATTTAAACTTGGGTTAAGTGCCACACCCTCTAAAAGAAAAGGTATAAATTGTAAATTATGCTTCTTAGATAATTTTGGATAAATAGCATCAAAGTCTTTCTTATATTTTATTCCATGTGTTGTTGGAGCAATCATTCCAGCTAAAATTATTTCTATTTCTTTCTTTTTTGCAATTTCTATTATTTGTTCTAAATTTTTTTTTGTTTCATTTGGTTGTATTCCTCTAAGCATATCATTTGCACCCATTCCTAAAATGATAAGATCTATATCTGGATCTGATAAACTCCACTCCGCCCTATTCAATCCGCCTGAAGATGTACTCCCTGAAACACTTCCATTTATAACTTGAATATTGAATCCATCTTGTTTTAATTTATTCTCTAAAACCAACGATAAATGATGTTCTTTAGGTAAACCATAACCAGCCATTAAGCTGTCTCCAAATAATACGACCTTTTCTATTGCACTTGCATTTATGTGCACTAGAAAGATCAATAAAATTTTTATAAATAAAGTTTTATTCATGTCTGCACTTCTTAAATTAAAAAAAATAAATCTTAAATACCAAACTGGCAAAGATAATATCAGAGTTTTAAAGAATATAGATTTAAATATTAAGAAGAAAGAAACTGTTTCAGTTGTAGGTGAAAGTGGTTCTGGAAAAACTAGTTTAATAATGCTTATTGGTGGATTAGAAAAGCCAACCTCTGGGAAAATTATTTTTCAAAATCAAGAAATTACAAGCCTTAATGAGGATGAAGTAGCTGAAATTAGAAAGAAAAATATTGGAATTGTATTTCAATCTTTTTATCTAATCCCAAATTATACTGCAGTTGAAAATGTTGCCTTAACACTTGAGCTAAATAATTTTAAAAATCCTGAAAAAGAAGCAAAAATTTTATTAGATCGTTTTGGTTTAAAACATCGTTTTAATAATCTTCCAAGTCAACTATCTGGTGGGGAGCAGCAAAGAGTAGCTATAGCAAGAGCAATCGCTATGAAACCTGAATTGATTTTAGCTGATGAACCAACTGGTAATTTAGATACTGAAAACTCTACATTGATTTCAAATATATTATTTAAATATGTGAAAGAAGAAGGTTCTTCTTTAATTATGGTCACTCATGACCCCAAACTTGCTGATAAAGCAGAAAGAAAAATTAAAATTAAAGATGGAAAAATCAAATAACTCTTCAGAATTTAATCTAATACTTAAATATGCTCTAAAAGATTTAAGTAGAAACTATCATAAAATCTCAAGCATCATTATAACTCTTTTCATTAGCCTTTTTATTTTAAGTGCTATTTTCACAATCGAAGATAGTTTGAAAAAAGAACTAAATGATAACGCCAAAGCATTATTAGGTGGAGATTTAGAGATTGATTACAATCGTAATCAAGGAAACTTGGATTTGGTAAATCAAGTTAAAGAATTTGCAACTGTATCTCAAATGATTGAATTTAGTACAATGCTTTCAACAACTGGAAGAGAGAAAAATAAATCTTTATTTACAAGAATTAAAACTGTGGATGAAAAATATCCACTTTATGGTCAAGTTGATTATGAGCCGATCGGAGCTTATGAAAGAATGCAAAGAGAACCAAATACAATTTTGATTAACGAAAGTTTATCAAAGACACTTGACATAAAAATTAACGAGCAAGTTAAAGTTCAAGACCAAAACTTTAATGTGATTGGAATTATTAAATCAGTACCAGATGTAAGTGGATTTGTTGCATTTGGTGATTGGGCCCTAGCTGGCAAACAAACTTTAGAAATATTAAAACTAAATGGAATAGGAAGTTTTTTAAATTATGAGTATAAAGTAAAATTTAATAATGATGATGATCCAGCGCAAATTGAGAAAAAAATCGAAAATATTTTCAAAAATGATCAAAAAGTAAAACTTAGATACCCTGAAAATTCAGCAAGTGGTATTAAAAGAATTATTAACAATTTCTCTCAATTTTTATCTCTTGTATCTATAAGTGCAATGTTGATTGCTGGAATTGGAATTGCAAATACTTTATTATCTTTTATCAATCAAAACAATATGTCAATTGCTGTTAGAAAAGCAGTAGGATTTTATTCTGGAAATATCAAAACACTTTATTATCTACAATTATTTATTTTACTGTTTGTTATTACTGTAATTTCATATGGGTCTAGTTTCTTAATTGTTCCAATAGCAGATAGATACTTATCTGATGGTTTAGGATTAAACGTTTATCCAGTTTTTTCTTTTTTGAATTTTTTTAAAATATTTTTAGTTGGATTGCTAGTCCTTATAATTTTTTCTATACCAACAATAAGTTCTATTGATCAAGTAAAAGCTTCTAATTTGTTTAGAAATGTATTTCAAAATTTACAATTTTATTATTCAAAAAAATCAGTCGCTGTAAGTTTTATTTTGTTATCTACTTTAATTTTATTATTTACCATTGGATCTGAACAGCCAACTTATAGTTTGGGATATTTTATGGCTTTTTTTGTATGTTTAATAGTTTTTTTCTTGCTTTCAAAGTTAATTATTTTTTTTCTAAAAAAATTTAAATCAAGTTCAATTGTTTCACTAAAAGTATCAATTAAAAATATTACTCAAACAAAAAGTATTACTCCTATTACTGTAATGTCTCTAGGTTTAGGCGTTACATTATTGTTAACTCTGGCTTTAGTGGGTACTAACTTTCAAAGAGAAATAGCTAAATCTATCCCTGATATTGCACCTGATTATTTTTTTGTTGGCATTCAAAAAGGAGAGCGTGAAAAATTTGAGCAAGGTATTTTAAACATGGATAAATATGCAAACATTGAAATAGTTCCAATGGTATCATCTGGTATTACAAAAATTAATGGAGTTGATCCTAATACATTCATCAAACCTGATAATGATAGTTATTGGGTAATTGGAAGTGAACGAAGATCATCATGGGTAGAGGATATTCCAAAAGATAATCCGATCTTAGAGGGAGAATGGTGGGATTTATCTAAGCCAAATCAGTTACAAATATCGCTGGATGCTAAAGTTGCAAAAGATTTTAATATTCAACTAGGTGATATTTTTACTTTGAATATTTATGGAAGAGAGATTGATGGAGAAGTAATTAATTTTAGAGAAGTAGATTATCGTGATCTTAGTATTAATTTTGCAATGCTGTTTAACCCACAATTTGCAAAGGAAATTCCACATGAATACTTAGCAACCGCAAAATTTAATTCTGATAAATTTGATGAAACAGAAATGTTGGAGATAATGCCAAGTTTATCCATGATTAAAATTGCAGATTATCTCCAAAAAGTAACTACAGTTTTAAACAAAGTATTCATAGCTGTTACTTTAATTTCCGCTGTAACAATTATTATTGGTTTAATTGTAATATCAAGTGCAATTATGGTTCAGGGAAAAATAAAAGAGTATCAAAATCTAGTTTTTAAAATCTTGGGTTTTTCAAAAAAACAAATTATTTTCTCATCCTTAATTGAATTCATAATTATTTTTATGTCTGTGATTTTGATTGCAACATTTTTTGCAGTAATAGGGTCTAAATTTATTTTAGAAAATATATTTGAACTAGTTTGGCAGTTTGACTTTAAAATTTTAATTTATTTGGCTTTTTCAATTGGGTTGGTTACTTTAATGTTGATTTTAATTACAAATTTAAGATATTTAAATCCTAAAATCTATCCGCTTATAAGAAATCAATAGTAAAAAAAATAATAGATTTATTTCCATCGTTTTAAAGAATTCAGTAATTTTGATCCTAAAGGACTAATAGGTTCTTGAAGTATAATTTCTTTTCCTGTTTTTTCTTTTACAAGTCTTAATAATTTAGTTGCCAAACCTTGTTTTCTAAATATTGGATTAACAAAAATATATTCTACTTCACCATTTATATTAAATCTTACAAAGCCTAATGTTGTATTTTCATTTTTGAAGGTAAATACACCATCGGATAAATCTATTTGATATTTTGAAAGATCAATTTTCGTCATTATCCTTAGTAATTTAAGAGCAAAAGAATGATTGCTATAATTACTATTACGGAACTAACAACAATATAATTTAGTTTAATATTTAATTTTTTTTCACCAAAGTCACTAATTTTTTCCCAAAACAAAACAATCAAAAAAACTAAAACAGCAGGAATTATAAATTTTATCATTATTTATAATTACTATAAACCTTTTGAATTTCTTTGCAAAATTTACCCTATCTGTTAAGCATTTTCGAAAATGAAGAATAAAAACTTTGGCTTTGGAACACAGATCAGAAAATCCCCATACTTTGACTCCACAGTTAAATGGGGTGCCACTGGTTTTTCTGTATATAATCATATGTATATTCCAAGAGATTTTGGTAGTCCTGAGCAAAACTTTTGGAACTTGATAGAAAAATCAATACTTTGTGACGTTGCAGTTGAAAGACAGGTCGAAATTACAGGACCTGATGCTTTCAAATTTACTCAACTACTTACGCCAAGAAATCTTTCAAATGTAGCAATTGGTCAATGTAAATATGTTTTAATTACCAACAATGATGGTGGAATATTGAACGATCCAGTTTTATTGAGATTAGCTGAAAATCATTTTTGGCTTTCACTAGCAGATAGTGATGTTTTGTTATGGGCTCAAGGTGTTGCAGTTAATTCAGGAATGAATGTTAATATAACAGAACCTGATGTTTCACCATTACAGCTACAGGGACCTACTTCAAAAGACATAATGGTAAAACTTTTCGGAGAAAGTATTAAAGATCTTAAATATTATTGGTTTAAGGAATATGATTTAGATGGCATACCATTAATTATTTCTAGAACGGGCTGGTCTAGTGAGTTTGGTTATGAATTATTTTTAAGAGATGGTTCTAAAGGAAACGACTTATATGAAAAAATAATGAGTGCTGGAAAAAAATATGGTCTACAGCCTGGCCATACTTCGTCAATAAGAAGAATTGAAGGTGGAATGCTTTCCTATCATGCTGATGCTGATATTAATACTAACCCATTCGAATTAGGTTTAGATCGTTTGGTATCTCTAGATAGTGATATTGAATTTATTGGAAAGGCAGCTCTTAAAAAAATCAAAGCTGATGGTATAAAAAGAAAACAAGTTGGTTTAGAGATTAATTGTGAACCGCTATCTGGGCCTAACACAACTTTCTGGTCTATAAAAAAAGATAACAACAAAATTGGAAAAGTAACATCTGCCGTATATTCGCCAAGATTAAAAAAAAATATTGCACTTGCAATGATAAATATTGAAAATTCAGAAATTGGAACTAGTCTTGAAGTAAACACCAATAAAGGTAATTTTGAAGCTATAATAGTAGAAAAACCTTTTTTTGATCCAAAAAAGAAAATAGCTAGTAATTAAGTTTTAATTTTGTAACCTTTTTTAAGCAGCACAGAGACTACAGTTACACATATTACTAAAAATAGAACCATTAAACTGACACTAATCCATATATTGAAGTCAGAAACTCCATAAAATGCAAATCGCAAACCATTAATTAAATATACTACTGGGTTGAAATAAGTAACCGTCTGCCAAAATTCTGGTAACATATCTAAAGAATATAAGCTTCCACCTAAAAAAACCATTGGTGTGATCACTAGAGTTGGAACAATTGACATTTGTTCAAAATTTGAGCTCATTAAGCCAATTAAAAAACCAAATAAAGCAAATGTAAAAGCAACTAATACTAATAAAAAAATCATTAACAATGGATACATAACTTGAACTTCTACAAAAAAAGTAGCTGTTAAAAAAATTACTACACCAACAAGTAATGTTTTAGTTGCACCAGCACCAACAAATGCCAATACAATTTCAAATGTAGAAATTGGAGCTGCTAGAATTTCATACATTGTACCGTTAAATTTTGGAAAGAATATACCAAACGAAGTATTACTAATTGATTGAGTTAACAATGTAAGCATTAATAGTCCTGGCACAATAAAGGATCCATAACTTATGCCATCAATTTTCTCAACATAACCACCTATTACTGAACCAAAAACAATAAAATATAATGAAGTTGAGAGAACAGGTGAAAACAAAGATTGCATTAATGTTCTTTTGAAACGATCCATTTCATGAAGATACATTGCTCTAAATGCATAATAATTAAATTTCATTATTCTCCTTAACTAAACTAACAAATATTTTTTCTAATGTGGTTTGCTCTGTTTTGAGATCTTGAAGTTTCAAACCTGCATCTTTTAAATCTTTTAAAAGATTAGTTATACCAGTACTTTCAGCATTAACATTATAAATATAATTAACTGATTTTTTATCATTTCCTATCTCTAAATTATATGTTTTTAAACTATCAGGCACTTTATTTAACTCATTTTGAAGATTTATAGTTAACTTTTTATGACCCATTTTTTTTAATAATTCATCTGTTTTATCTATAACAATAATTTCTCCTTGATTAATTACAGCTACTCTATCTGCAATTGCTTCGGCTTCTTCAATATAATGAGTTGTTAAGATGATAGTAACTCCAGTCTTTCTCAAATCCTCAACCACTTTCCACATATCTCTTCTCAGTTCAACATCAACTCCAGCGGTTGGTTCATCTAAAAATAATATTGAAGGTTCATGAGATAAAGCTTTAGCTATTAAAACTCTTCGCTTCATTCCACCAGAAAGCTGTCTAAGTCTTAAATCTTTTTTATCCCACATACTTAAATCTTTTAAAATTTTTTCAATGTGTTTAGGATTTGGTTTTTTTCCGTTTAAACCTCTTGAATATGACACGTTATTAAAAACTGTTTCAAATAATTCTAATGTAAGTTCCTGGGGGACTAATCCAATTCTTGAACGGGTCTCCCTATAGTCATCAATTATGTCAAAATCTTCAACTGTTACTTTCCCTGATGAGGGTGTTACGATGCCACAAATAATACTAATTAAAGTTGTCTTACCAGCACCATTTGGTCCTAGAAGAGCGATAATTTCACCTTTTTTAATATCTAAATTAATTTTTTTTAGAGCCTCAAATCCATTGTCATAAACCTTTGATAGATCTTTTATTGTGATTTGATTAACTGACATTTAAACAAGTTATATAGAGACAATTTGTGGGATTACAATAAATTTTAATTTGTTGTAATTTTTGCTTATGAAAAATATTTTTATCTTTTTTTTGTTCTTAATTACATTGAATGCCAATGCTATGGAGAAGGAAACAACTTTTGACCAAAAGCTGTTTAACAAGGCTCAATCTGAAGGGAAAGTAATTATAATTAGTTCTTGGATTAAGTACTGTTCATCTTGTGCAGGTCAAATGAAAATTTTAAATAAAGCAAAAAATGATGGTAAATTAAATGACATAGAGTTTAACAACATTGAATATTTTTCCTTTGATGTCACAAACAGAAACATAGCTGATTTATTTAATGTTCAATATCAAACAACTCTTATAATTTTCAAAAATAAAGAAGAAGTGTATAGAAGTCTTGGTGAAACTACCAAAGACTTACTTTATGAAGCTATAAAATCATCAATTTAATAATCATTATTTTTTAATTTTTAAAATCACGGCTGGCAAAAAAGTTGCAATTAAAAAAGATAAAAATAATAAGGATTGAGTAACAAAAGGGTTAAATGCTTCTGTTGGTACCAACAATCCCACTAATAAACTTTTTGAAAAATCTGGAAAAGGAAACATTAAAAATCCCGCAATTAATCCAACTAGTATTGAAATATATGCAGTTTTTTCATTAATCTTCTTATTATAAAAACTATAGAAAACGGTTAAAACAAAAGCGCAACAAAATAAATCTGCTAGCAAAAATAAATATAATATATCAAATCCTTTAGAAGCAACAATAAATACAATAATTGACAGTCCGATAATGAAATATTTAGAAAGTTTATAATAATCAGTTTTATTTTTAAAATTAAATGTTGCTTTGCCATCAACTACAAATAGACTTGATATTGCATTAATTAGAGTATCTACCGTTGAAATAGTCAAAGCCAAACCAAGTATGATAATTAATAATGACAATAATTCAGTTTGTTCTTTTAACAGTAATGTAAAAAATCCAAGATCTGGTCTATTAGTTGGATCAACTGAAAAAGATACCATGCCTATAAAACCCATTAAGAATACAATTGGAACAATAATTAAAAAGGAAATAATCAATCCTTTTTTAAGTGTTTTATAATCTTTAGCAGCATAAACTCTTTGCCAATTACCTTGGTGAAATAGATTCGTTGCAGCTACTGCAATAAAAAAAGTTAGACCTGCAGTATAGCTTGGTAAATAAGAAGAGCTTAAGAGCTGAGGATTTTTACTCTCAATAAACTCAAAAGAAAAATTGTCTCCATTAAATAATGTAATATATGAAATTGTTATCAATAACAAAACTGCTATGACAAACATCTGAATATTATCTGTAAAGATTGAAGCTCTCAAACCTCCATACAAAGTATAAGTTAGAGTAGAAATAATAACTATCAATGCAGTAATCCATAATTCTGTTCCAGAAATGTAATTAATTAGAACAGCTACAGCTGTGACTTCTGCGCATAAAAAAATAAACATATAAAAAATTGTCATTAGTAAAATTAATTTAAATAAACTTTTACCAAATTTTTGTCTCATATATTCAATAAGTGAAGAGCCTTTAGGAAAGTCTGATCTAATTTTTTTTCCTAAATAAATTAAAAATATCATCGGAAAACCAGTTCCTAATGCATAACCAATTACTGCTCCTATACCACCCCATGTTGAGGCTGAAGCTGGTCCAAATAAAATCCAAGCACCTAAAGCTGATGCAACCAAACTTGTTGTAAGTGAAAACAAACCAATATTTCTATTCGCGGTTAAATAATTATTTATTCCTTGGAATTTTTTTGAATGATAAATTCCAAAAATTACAAATATTAAACTTATAATTATTATTAACGTTAATGATGATGATTGACTTATAAAGTATGTTTTATCCATTTTATCCCTTTCTGAATTACCGGACAGGTTCTTAGGGTATAATCTCAGTCTATAAAGACACCCCTTGTAAATTTTTTATTACATATGCGTTTTAAAGAAAAGCTTAAAAATTTATTAATTTTATTTTTGACTTAGTATTTCAACCATACATTGAGTTGCATAATCTCTCCACTCAGAGGAGGTATTGTTTTTTAAACTATTCAAATGATCTCTATTACTTTGAATGTCATCTTTGTGCTTTAATTTATCGGCACCGTTTAAATTTGCCTCCATATTAGATAAATTAGTTTCCATTGCATTTATCCAGCTTTTTCCAAGCTCAACACATTTTTGATCATCTTTTTCGTCACAAATTTGCTTAAAAAAATTGAATATTACATCATCAGTCTTAACAGAACTGCTCATTGACTATTGATTGCAGGTTCCAATTGACTCTGGACCACATGTTTGTCCATTAGTCCAAGTTGCACCAATTAAATTAGCACCATCAAAGTTAGCATTAGTTATATTTGAAGAGGTAAAGTTTGACTCCATTAAATTTGAGTTCTGAAAATTAGCTTCAATTAAAGTTGCCCCCATAAAATCCACTCTTGTTAGATTGGCACCAGTGAAATTTGTTTTTTCAAAATTGGCACCTATAGAAACTGTTTCATACAGATTAGCTCTTACAAATGTAGACTCGGGAAATGTGCCAAATGATAAATTGGAGTTCATCATTATGCTTTTGTCTAAATTTACCTGAATAAAACTTGCAAAAGACAAATTAGAATTTGGGAAATAGCTTCCTTGTAAATCTTGTGCATCAGAAAATCTACAATTAGAATAATCTACACCTTCAGTTAATGGATCATCGCATGCGGCATTTGAGTTAACAGAAAAAAATATGCTTAGTAAAATTGTAAGAAGTAACTTTTTCATAAGTAAAATTAACAAATAAAATTTGGCAAAACAATGAATGTTTAAAAGTTTAAAGATTATTTAACAATGGCATTTGTGAGTTTTTGAAGTATATCTATCATTTATGAAAGAATATAATATTGCAGCTATTCCTGGAGACGGGATAGGAAAAGAAGTGGTGCCAGAAGGAGTTAAAGTACTTAAAGATGTAGCCTTAAAACATCAATTTAAAATAAACTTTACAGAATACGATTTTGCATCGTGTGATTATTATGAAAAGCACGGAAAAATGCTTCCTGATGATTGGAAAGATACTCTGATTAAACATGATGCAATATTTTTCGGTGCAGTGGGAATGCCAGATCAGTTGCCTGATCATATTTCTTTATGGGGGTCTCTCCTCCAGTTCAGAAGAGAGTTTGATCAATATATAAATCTTAGACCGGTTAAGCTTTTCCCAGGTGTAAATTCACCATTAGCTAATAAAAAACCTGGAGATATTGACATGATGATTGTTAGGGAGAACACCGAAGGAGAATATTCATCTGTTGGTGGAAGAATGTACAAAAATACAGATCGTGAAATAGCCATTCAAGAAACAATTATGTCAGCTCATGGAATTGATAGAGTTCAAAAATTTGCTTTTGAATTAGCAAAAATAAGAAAAAGAAAAAAATTAACAAATGCAACAAAGTCAAATGGTATTTCGATCACCATGCCGTTTTGGGATGAACGTTTTGAAAAAATGAAAAAAAATTATCCTGAAATTAACACTGATCAATTTCACATTGATATTTTGGTAGCAAGATTTGTTTTAAACCCTGAATGGTTTGATGTAGTTGTGGCATCAAACTTATTTGGAGATATTTTATCTGATCTGGGACCAGCTTGCACTGGAACTATTGGAATTGCTCCATCAGGTAATATTAATCCTGAAAATAAATACCCGTCATTGTTTGAGCCAGTACATGGTTCTGCACCTGATATAGCTGGAAAAGGAGTTGCTAATCCAGTTGGACAAATTTGGTCTGGTGCAATGATGTTAGATTATTTGGGGGAAAAAGAGGCTGCAAATTCAATTGTGACAGCTATTGAAAAATCGTTAAAAAATGAAAAAAATAGAACTAAAGATTTGGGTGGTGAAAGCAATACTATTGAATGTGCTAAATCTATTTTATCTAATCTTTAAGTTTTATTTCTTATAAATTAATAAAAATTATTTTTTACTTAGAATTAAGTTATTCCACCATCAACAACAAAACTTTGCTTTGTGCACCCTGAAGACTGATCTGATGATAAAAATAATACCAAGCTAGCTACATCATCTGGTTTAAGTTGTCTTTTAATTGCTTGACTATCTAATATAAGTTTTTTGTATTTAGGTGTAAGCCAGTGTTTTATCTGTCTTTCTGTGGCAATTGAGCCTGGTATGACAGAATTAGTTCTAATATTGTATTTTCCAAATTCTTGAGCGAAAGATCTAGTTAAACCAACTACAGCTGATTTTGCCGTTTCATAAACAACTTTATCTCCTTCTCCTAATACCCATGATACTGAACTCAGATTAACAATAGATCCTGATTTGATTTTTTTCATACCTTTTACAACTGCTTGTGCAGCAAAAAAATAATGTTTTAAATTAATTCCCATTCTATTTTCCCAATACTTCTCATCAACTTGTTCTGTAGTGTGCCTATCATCATTTGCAGCACTATTAATTAGACAATGAATTGCGCCTTTTTTGGAAATGATATCTTTAATAATATTTTGTAATTTTTTAACATTCAAAATATTACATTCAATGAATTTAGGAACTCTGAAACCCTTTTTTTTTATCTTTTTAATTAATTTATTGGATGATTTAAGATCAATGTCTATGAAGTAAACATCACTTTTTTGTTCACAAAAATATTCAACAATAGTAGCTCCAATTCCAGAACCACCTCCAGATATAAACACTCTTTTATTTTTTAAATCTGAGTATGTTACCTTCATAATTAAAGTCTTTCCTTTGTCTTAAAATCAAATAAAGATGTATGTTTTAAATCAAAATATAATTTCATTTCTTTTTCAAGTTCAATCTTAATTGTAGATGGGAATTTTGCTAGAATTTCTTGATTTGAATAGTCTAATGTGACTATTTGTTCATGACCAATATACTCACTTAAATCAGCTCGTAGATTAATATCAAAGTCTTCCTCATTTAATTTTTTGAAATAAATATGCTCTGGTCTAATCCCAAAATATATTTCTTTATTATTTAAATCTGACTTTTCTATAAAATCATAATTATTAATTGGAACCTCTAAAGTTGATCCATCAGCAATAAAAGAAATATTATTTGAGTTTTGGATTATTTTACCTTTAATTAAATTCATCGATGGTGACCCAATAAAGTCTGCAACAAAGGTGTTACTGGGTTTGTTGTAAATGATTTCTGGAGTATCATTTTGTTGAATTACTCCATGATTCATTATGGCAATTTTTGTTCCTAAACTCATAGCTTCTGTTTGGTCGTGAGTTACATAAACTACAGTAGTTTTTAATTGTTGGTGAAGTTTTTTTATTTCTCTTCTCATTTCTACTCTTAATTTTGCATCCAAATTTGATAACGGTTCATCAAATAAAAAAATTCTTGGTTCCCTTACTAAAGCCCTACCAATAGCAACTCTTTGCCTTTGACCTCCAGATAACTGAGAAGGTTTTCTCTCTAATAATTTATCTACCTGTAAAAATGTTGAAACTTTTTCTAATTGCTTTTCAATTTTTTCTTTTGAGGTTTTGGCTTGTTTAAGACCAAAAATCATATTTTCTTTTACATTCATAGATGGATAGAGTGCATAAGATTGAAAAACCATTGCAATATTTCTATCTTTTGGCTCTACTTTACTAACATTATAATCATCTATAAATACATCTCCCTCATTAATTGTTTCGAGACCCGCTATAATATTTAATAAAGTCGACTTTCCACATCCAGAGGGTCCCAATAGAACTAAAAAATTTCCCTCATCAATTTCTAAATTAATTTTTCTCAATACCTCAGTCGTTCCAAAGTTTTTTGATAGTTCCTCAATTTTTAAAGTTTTCATGCTTATCCTTTCACAGCTCCTGAAGTTAATCCTCTAATAAAATATTTTCCTGCTAGAACGTATACAATAAGTGTTGGTATACCAGCGATAATAGCTGAGGCCATATCGACGTTATACTCTTTAACACTTGTGCTTGATAAAACCATATTATTTAAAGCAACCTGAATTGGTGCTGCCTCTCCAAATGAAAAAGTTGATCCAAACAAAAAGTCATTCCAGATTTGGGTAAATTGCCAAATAACAGTTACAACTATTATCGGTGCCGAAATAGGAAGTAAAATTTTAAAAAATATTTTAAAAAAACCTGCCCCGTCTATTCTTGCAGCTTTCACTAATTCAGTAGGCACCGAAATATAATAATTTCTAAAAAATAAGGTAGTAAATGGAATTCCGTAAACTGTATGAACTAATACAAGCCCTACAACTGAATTTGATATTCCTAAAGTTCCCAGAGTTCTAGCCATAGGAAGTAATATTGCTTGGAAAGGAATAAAACACCCAAATAATAAAAATAGAAAAACCCACTGATCTCCTCTAAATCTCCATTTAGTTAAAACATAACCCGTCATTGCTCCTATGAATGTTGAAAAAAATACTGCTGGCACTACCATTTTAATTGAATTCCAAAAATAGGGTCTTAAAAAAGTATCTCCTGCTCCATAACCTCTTCCACCCCAAGCAACTAACCATGAGTCAAAATTTAATGAGCTAGGCCAAGTTAAAAGTGTTCCTTGTCGAATTTCTTCCATTGTTTTAAGAGAAGTAACAACCATTACATAAAGAGGGAAAATAAAATAGGAGGCAAAAAGAATTAAAACAAAATACAAAAACCACCTCAAAAAAATATTTGTATATTTAGATTTTTGTTCTAGTTCTTTATAAGAAGATGATTGATAGTTATCTTGCATTTTCTCTCCTCAGTTCTGAATATAAATAAGGAATTATTACTGCAGCTACAGCCATAAACATCATCATCGCACTTGCTGCAGATAATCCTACTTGACTTTTATGAAATGCTGCTTGTGTCATAAATAAAGCTGGCATTGTGGTTGAAATACCTGGTCCACCTTGTGTTAAGGCAACTATAAGATCATAACTTTTAATAGATATATGAACTAAAATTACAAAACTTGTAAAGAATACAGGCCTCATCATAGGTAGTAATATTTTCCAATAAACAGTAAATAAACCAGCGCCGTCTATTTTTGCAGCTTTTACAATTTCATCCTCGACTGACCTTAATCCAGCTAAAAATAAAGCCATTACAAAACCAGCAGATTGCCATACACCTGCTATAACAATGGTGTAAATAGCCATTTCCCTATTGACCAACCAATCAAAAGTGAAATTTTCAAATCCCCAATCAATAAACATTTTCTGTATTCCAAGAGTTGGATTTAAAATCCATTTCCACGCAGTTCCAGTAACAATAAATGACAGTGCCATTGGATATAAATAAATTGTTCTTAAGACACCCTCAGCTCTAATTTTTTGATCTAAAAAAATTGCTAAAATTATTCCTATAACAATGCAAAAAATTAAGAATAAAGCTGTGAAAACTAATAGGTTATCTACCGATATAAGCCATTTTCTTGAAGCCCATAACTTTTCATATTGTCCAAAACCCCACAACTCATATTTTGGTAAAATTTTTGAATTTGTAAAAGATATATATAAAGTCCAAAGCACAAAACCGTAAACAAACCAACCAATTAGTCCAACTGCTGGAGCCATTACAATTTTTGGTAAATTTTTTTCTAACCACTTGAACATTGTAAATATTATTTTGATTAAAAAAAAGGCCACTTAGTTAAAAGTGGCCTTTAGATTTTTTATGTATTACATATTAGCTAGAACTGAGTCAGCTAATGCGTTTGCAGCATCTACTGAAGACATATCAGAATTAAAATGTTCTGTAATTATATCTTGTAGAGCAGCTTTCATAGTATTACCTTGCGCCATACCATGAGCGAAACTTGGAACTAATCCACCTTTTGCACCTGCAGTTTTGATATCTGCATTAGATGTTTTTGCACACTTATCAAATTCATCCATTGATACGTCTAGACGAGCTGGTATTGAACCTTTGTATAGGTTAAAAACTTTTTGAAAGTTCTTACCCATCATTAGTTTAGCTAATAACTTTTGACCAGCTTGTTTGTCTGGATCACTAGACTTGTAGAAAATAAAACTATCTACGTTGTATAAGTAACCATTATTTGATGGAGTTGCGGCACAATAATAGTCTACACCTGGTGTTTTACCAGCAGCTGTAAATTCTCCTTTAGCCCAATCACCCATAATTTGAAAACCAGCTTTACCTTCAATAACCATACCGGTAGCAACGTTCCAGTCTCTTCCTGGACTACCTTCATCAGTATAACCTTGTAGTTTTCTCATTTGATCAAAAACCTTAACTGTAGTTTCGCTTCTCAAACAACTTTCTTTTAGATCAACATAGCAATTTTTATAGTAGTTATTTCCACCTATACCCATAGCAACTGCTTCAAAAACTGTAGCATCTTGCCAAGCTTGTCCACCGTGAGCAAAAGGAATTATACCAGCTGCTTGTAACTTATCAGCAGCAGCATTTAATTCATCCCATGTAGTTGGAACTGAAATACCATTTGAATCAAATACAGCTTTATTCGCCCACATCCAGTCAATTCTATGAATGTTTACTGGAGCTGCACAATAAGGTCCGCTGTTATTTTCACATTTATGAATAGCTGCAATCATCGGATCTAATAAATTATCCCAACCTTCAGATTGAGCAATTGAGTCAATATTGTATGGAGCAACTACACCTTCTTGATCATACTCTTGAATTGTAGGACCTTTTATTTGTGAAGCAGATGGAGGATCACCAGCAACAATTCTTGCTTTTAATGCAACGTTAGCAGCGTCTCCACCACCACCTGTTACAGGCATGTCTAACCATTCACCACCATTAGCAGCAAAATCGTCTTTTAAAACTTTTAAAGCAGCTGCTTCACCACCTGAAGTCCACCAGTGCAATACCTCAATTTTTGGTCCTGCATAAGATGAGGTAGATGTGAATGCAAATGCAATCAAAGCGATTAATAATTTTCTCATATCTTATCTTCCCTTTTTTGTTATTTATCGTTTTTTTATAAAATGAGACTATAGGTAGATTATAGACATAAAGTAAATTAAAAAGATTTATTACAACTTAAAGTTGATATTTAATTTTTTAAATTTTTTAATCTTTTTTTTTATAAAAAATATATCACTTATTTTATAATTCAATTTAAGATTGAAAATTTAATTTTCTACGATTCTACCAAGACGAGCTGCACCTCTAACACCACTTGCATCTCCGAATTTAGGTTTGAGGAAAACCCCTTGGTATTCTTTTCCTATAACAAATTTCTTAACCATAGACTCGACTTCACTTAAAAAATCAATTTCATTTGAAACTCCACCGCCAAATATAAAGGCATCAGGATCCAAAATATTAATAATGCTTGAAAGAGACATGGCTAGATTTACTTTAAAGTCATCTATAAATCTTTCTGCATCTAAATCATGTTTACGATTTAACTCGAAAATCTCGTTTGTTTTTAAATTTTTTCCATAAAGTTTATTAAATCGTTTAGCTAATCCTAAACCAGAGATAAAACTTTCAATCTCAGCCTCTCTAGCATTATTTGAGTCAAAATTTTCTTTTTTTGCTGCAAAATATGGAATTTGATTATGTCCCCACTCACCCGCTACTCCATTTGGACCAGTTATAATTTGTTTATCAATTACAAGTCCACCTCCAGCTCCTGAACCTAAAATAATACCATAAACTATTTTGTAATTTTTTCCTGATCCATCTATTGCTTCAGATAACGCAAAACAATTTGCATCATTTTCGCAAAAAATCTCTTTACCAAGTGCTTTACGTAAATCATTTTGAAAGGGTTTTTTTTCTAACCAATAACAATTTGGTGCATTTTTTACCAAACCTGTTTGAGGAGAGTGTATTCCAGGATGACATACCCCAACAGGTAATTCCATTTTAAATTCTTTTTCTAATTTTTGACTAATATCTTTAATAGCATTAATTATTGATAAATAATCTTTGGGACATTCAGTCCTGGATCTGTGTTTCTCTTGACCGTTTTGTTCTAAAACTACAGTTTCTATTTTTGTAGCACCAACATCTATACCTATTTGCATAACTAATATGTAGCTCTACCACCGCTTAAGTCAAAAACAGCAGCTGTTGAAAATGAATTTTCTTCACTAGATAACCATGTTACTAAAGATGCTAATTCCTCAACTTTTGCAAACTTATTTCTTGGGATTTTTGAAAGCATATAATTGATATGTTCTTCAGTCATTTGATTAAAAATCCTTGTTTTTGCTGCTGCAGGAGTAACACAGTTTACTGCTATATTTTTTTGAGCAAGCTCTTTTCCTAGTGATTTAGTAAGCCCAATTACTCCAGCTTTTGAAGTACTGTATGCACTGGCATTAGGATTACCTTCTTTACCAGCTATAGATGCTATGTTTACAATTCTACCATAATTATTTTTTTCCATGAAAGGAACGACTGCTTTACAGCAATAAAAAACTGCGTTGAGGTTTAAATTTATTACCTTATTCCACTCTTCTAAAGGATATTCTGCAACTGTGGTATTCATACCTGCCACACCTGCGTTATTTATAAAAATATCTATTTTTCCGTGCAAATTTTCAATTTTGGTTAATTTTTCATTAATCTTTTTAAAATCACTTACGTCTACTATTTGATATGATAAATTTTTGGAGTTTACTTTTTCTAAGGCTTTCTTAGCTTCATTTTCATCAATATCCCAAATAACAACTTTTGCTCCTGAATCTATAAACCTTTCTGTAATTGCCAAACCAAATCCTTGCGCCCCACCAGTTACTACGGCTACTCTGTTGTTTATATCAAACTTAATCATATGAATTTTTTATTTTTTTTGATCTTATTAAAGGAAAAGCAAGTGCAATTAAAGATAAAATAAAGAATGTTAAGGCAATGGGTCTAGTTAGAAACATTAGCCAGTTCCCATCAAATATTACAATTGATTGTCTCAAAGTTCCCTCAACAAGTTCACCTAAAATTAATCCAATAATAACTGGAACAACAGAAAAACCATATCTTCTCATAAAAAAACCAAGCACACCAAAAAACAACATTATCCAAACATCAATTATGGATTGGCTTAATGAGTACGTTCCACATACTGACACTGCAAAAATCATTGGCCATAAAATTTTATTAGGTACAAGAGTGATTCTTGCAAAAATTTTTGCACCAAAAAAACCGAAAATAAAAAATAAAACATTGGCCACAAGCATTGCTCCAAAAATTCCATAAAGGAATTCTGGTTGCTCTTTGAATAAATCTGGTCCAGGTCTTACTCCATGAATAATTAACCCTGTTAATATAACTGCAGTAGTTGCACTTCCAGGAATACCAAGTGCTAATGTAGGAACCATAGCGCCACCTGTAGCAGCATTATTTGCTGCCTCGGCACCTGCAATTCCCTCTACTGAACCTTTTCCAAATTCTTCAGGATTTTTTGAAAATCTTTTTGCCTCTGAATAACCAATCAAAGATGCAACAGTCCCTCCTTCTGCTGGTAATACTCCTATAAATGATCCAATTCCACTAGATCTAAGAATTGTTTTCCAGGTTTTTTTATAGTCATCTTTAGTTGGAAGCTTTACCGCTTTTAGGGCTACTCTCTTAAATACTTGATCAAGTAATGTAGATTGAGTTAACATTTCGCTGATAGCAAATAATCCAACAACAACTGGTATAAATCCTATGCCCACTGAAAGTTCATTAATACCATAAGTAAATCTATCTATTGATGTCATGAAATCTTTGCCAACTGTTGAAATTAAAATTCCAAAAGCTCCAGCTATTAAATTTTTTATTGGACTACCATCTCCGATTGAGGCCAACATTGTTAAACCAAAAATTGCTAAAGCAAAATATTCAGGTTGACCAAATTCGTATGCAAGATTTGCAAGTATTGGTGCAAAAAATACTAATACAATTACACTAAATATCCCACCAACTGTACTTGAAACCGTTGCCATACCTAAAGCTCTACCCGCCTCACCTTTTTGAGCCAAAGGATATCCGTCCAAACATGTTGCTGCTGCTGCTGGAGTGCCTGGTGTATTAATAAGTACAGCAGTGATTGCTCCTCCATATGTTCCTGCACAATATATAGATGTTAACAAAATAATTGCAGACAATGGATCTAACGTCATCGTAAAAGGCAATATTAATGCACCACCAGTCGTAGGACCTAAACCAGGTAGAACTCCTAAAACTAATCCAAATAAAGTTCCAAATAACAAAACTAATAATAGCTTTGAACTAAACAAAGGAGCCATCATTAAAATTAAATTATCCATCTCAATAATAGTAAAGATTAGTGATTATTCCAGGAGGAAATCTTAGTCCTAAAATCATTTCAAAAAAAATAAAGACAACTAATGGAAAAATTATACTTACTAGTAATAAATAAAAAATTCTTCTTTCGCCCCAATAATAAGAGACAAAAATTGACAATACTGAGATTGCTAGAAAAAAATCTAAATTTTTTGAGATAATTATAAAAATAATGAAACTCAAAATTGTAAGGAAAAAAGACTTTGGTAAACTTTTTTCCTTTTTCCAAGGTTTTTTAAAAGACAAATAATAAATAATTGAAGTTAACGCTATAATTAAGACTAGTAATCCCTTCGGGAATGTTGCTGGTTGAATACCTCTGTTTAAAATTGGTGGAACAGTATCAAATGAAAAAGTTGATATTAGTAAAATTGCTGAAACTAAAATAATTACAAAAAAAACCTTAAATTCTGTCCTAAAAAAAAAGGGCAAACTTTTGTTTGCCCTTTTTTTATCATGTACATTATTCATATTGAGAAATGTACTTAATTAAAATTACTTAATGTAACCTAAAGCTTTAAGTTGAGCAGTCATTTCTGCAAGCATAGTTTCCATTTGCTTACCCCACTCATCAGCTCCAACAACACTAGTTGAATCAAGACCAATGTCAGTTAAAAAACTTTGGAAATATTTATGCTCCATAGCTTTTATCATTGCATCCTCTAATTGCTTTTTTCTATCTCCAGGAACACCTTTTTTTGTTACAAAGCCTCTTACTGTAGATAAAACAACTGGAATTCCTAATTCAGTTGCAGTAGGAACATTACTTAATTTTTCCATTCTATTACTTGCTAAGACAACTGACACACATAATGTACCATCTTCTATTTCAGTAACAGCCTCACCTAAATTTAAAACACCTACATCAATATCTCCTTTGATAAGATTAGTTTTAATAGGTCCTACACCTTTATAAGCTACAATTGTTGGATCTGTTAATTTTCCTTTTTTAGTAAAAGCAATAGCACTTACATCATCAATACCACCTACGTGTGTTGTTCCATATTTCAATGATTTTGATTTTTGAGCACTAATAAACTTTTTTGCATCTTTGATGTCATTTTTACAATTAACAACAAATAATTGAGGATCATCAGTTCCTCTCGCTAGCGGTTGCATATCACTTAATTTAACTTTGGTTTTTCCCAAAGCCATAGATACAGCATGTCCAGTAGTCCAAGTTAAAGTATGATTTCCATCTGCTGGTAAAGTCATCATATAATCCATAGACGCAGCTCCACCACCACCTTTTTTGTTAACTAATTGCATATCTTGTTTTAGATACCTTCTAGTTCTCAATAACATCATTCTAGTAGTTACGTCTGTACCACCACCAAAACCAGCATGTGTAACTGCTTGAATTGGGTGACCATCTGCTTTTGCAGATGTAATCATCAATGGAAGTGCTACAATAAAGAATTCAGTCACTAAAAACGCAGCAGCCAAAAACAACTTAAAGCTTTTTTTCATTATTTCCCTCTTTAGTTAATTTATATTTAAATATATAACCATACTCCAACATAAGAGGTAAAGAAAAAAATGTCTGAAAATAAAAACAATATAGCTGTTTTATTAGGTGACCCGTCAGGAATAGGTCCTGAGTTAATTGTAAAATTACTTGACAACAAAATTTGTAATAAAGCTAATTTAGTTGTTATTGGAGAAAAAAAAATTTTAGAGGACGGTGAGAAAATTGTTGGAAAAAAAACAAACTTAAAAGTTGTTGAAAATTTTAAAGACATAAATTTTAATGGTGAAAATAAATTTTTTCTTGATATTTCAAAAGGTGCAAACAGAGATTATAAATTAAGTGAAGTGTCTGCTGAGTCTGGAAAAACAGTATTAGATGCTTTGGAATTAGCTTTAGATCTTGCAAAAGAAAAGAAAATTGATGCTATCAATTTTGGTCCAATGAATAAAACTAGTTTGATAATGGGAGGTTGTGAATACAATGACGAACATGATTTTATGCAAGCAAAACTTGAGATGAAAGAATTTTGTTGCGAATTTAATGTTGTTGATAATTTTTGGACTGCTAGAGTCACTTCGCACATTCCACTAAAGGATGTGGCTAAAAATATTACAAAGGAAAATATATTAAAACCAATTAAACTTTTAGATAAAACTTTAAAAATGAGTGGTATTGAAAAACCAAGAGTAGCTGTTCAAGCACTTAATCCTCATGCTGAATTTGGAAATGAGGAAAAAGATGAAATAATACCTGCTATAGAGGAAGCAAAAAAACTTGGAATTGATGCTGATGGACCACTGCCATGTGATACTTCATTTATAACAGCTTTCAAAAATAAGAATCATGATTGTATAGTTGGCATGTATCATGATGCATTACAGTGCGGTTTAAAAGCTTTTGGATTTGACAGGGGAGTTACAGTTTCTGGTGGATTAAGTGTTCCTGTTACTACACCTGCCCATGGGACTGCTTTTGATATAGCTGGAGAGAATAAAGCAAATCTAGAGCCAACATTAAATTCTTTTAAATTAGCATTAACAATGGCTGAAAATAAAAATAAATAATGTCTAAAATAAAAGAAATTAGAACAAAAGTATATCAATGGAATGGTAAAACTGTTCCACCTCAAAATAATTTTTGTACGAATGCTTCAGATCTTCTATTTGAAAAATCAGATGCAATGGGATCATTTAGATTTCATGAATGGCTGATATGTGAAATAGAAACTGATGATGGTGTTATTGGAATTGGAAATGCAGCACTAGCTCCACAAATTGCAAAAAAAACTATTGATACTTATTTAAAACCATTAGTAATTGGTGAAGACCCTTTTGATTACGCTTACATCTGGGAAAAAATGTATAGAAGAACACATGCTTGGGGCCGAAGAGGAATTGGTATGGTCGCAATCTCAGCAATTGATATAGCGATCTGGGATATAATGGGGAAGGTAACTAAAAAACCAGTATTTAGACTTCTTGGAGGCAGAACAAAAGAAAAAATCCCTGTCTATGCATCAAAGCTTTATAGCCAACCCATTAAAGCTCTTCAAAAAGAAGCTGAGAGTTACGTAAAGCAGGGTTTTAAAATGTTTAAAATGAGATTTGGTTGGGGTCCAAAAGATGGTCCTGATGGTATGAAAAAAAATATTGCGCTTGCTGAAGGCGTCAGAGAAGTAATTGGTGAAGATACAGATTTGATGATGGAATGCTATATGGGTTGGAACTTAGATTATGCGAAAAGAATGATACCTAAATTAATGAAATTTAATCCAAGATGGCTTGAAGAACCAGTGATTGCAGATGATATTCATGGTTATAAAGAATTAAATAAAATGAATATGATACCAATTTCAGGAGGTGAACATGAGTTTAATATATTTGGTTTCAAACAGTTACTTGACCTCAAAGCTGTGAGTTATATTCAATATGATAACAATAGAGTGGGAGGTTTTACTGCGGCTCAGAAAATTAATGCTATTGCAGAAGCTCATCAAGTTCCAGTTATTCCTCATGCAGGACAAATGCATAACTACCACTTAACAATGTCAAATTTTAATTGTCCAATATCAGAATTTTTTCCTGTTCATGACGTTGAGATTGGAAATGAACTTTTTTACTATATCTTTGAAGGAGATCCGGCTCCTAAGGATGGTTTTATAGATCTAGATGATAATAAACCAGGACTAGGTCTAACAATAACTGACAAATATAAATCTGACTTTAAAATTATAGAATAATTAATAGTTATTTACTTCTTTAAATGTTGGCATTGAACTTGCTGCCCCTGCTCTAGTTGTAGATATACCTGCAACTTTATTTGCAAAAATCAATGCATCTTTAAATTTTAAATCATCTGCTAAGCCTACTGCAAAAGCTCCATTAAATGCATCACCAGCACCGGTAGTATCTACAACCTGATCTTTTAATTTTAAAGCATCAATAAAGTATTCCTCATTTTTATTAGCAAAATAGACACCTCTTTCTCCCAAAGTAATAATAATATTTTTTACCCCTTTTTTTAAAAATTCTTTTCCAGCAATCTTAATATCTTCCTCAGTAGTAATTTTATTTTTTAAATAAAATTCAGCCTCAGTTTCATTTGGTGTAAAAAAATCTAATAGAGTAAAATTTTCCTCATTGATTTTTCTAGCTGGTGCAGGATTTAAAATAGTTAAACAATTATTTTCCTTAGCTTTTTTTAAAGAATAAATTGTAACTTCATCTGGAGTTTCCATTTGAGTAAGAAAAATTTTAGATTTTTTAAGAATTTCTAAATTATCATCGATATCTTTGCTATTTAACTGAGCAGCTGCACCTGGAACAATATTAATTGCATTACTGCCATCATTATCAATCATTATGCCAGCAACCCCAGTAGATAGGTTTTTATCTTTTGTTATGGCCTTAGTAATTACACCTGCATCTTTATATATTTTAAAAGCCATATCTGCGTGGCTATCTTTGCCCATTTTAGTTATAAAATTTACTTTTCCATTAAGTCTTGCTGCAGCAATTGCTTGATTTGAACCTTTGCCGCCTGGGCCAACTAAATGATCTTTTCCTAGAACTGTCTCTCCTTTAATTGGTATCTTTTCTGAATAAAAACAAAGGTCCGCTACAAAAACTCCAAATATACAAATAAACTGCATTATTTAATTTTTTAACGACCAAACCTTACCGTCTGGTAAAATTACCCCTTTAGTTAATATAAAACATCCATAAGGTCTTGCATCAGTAGTTGAAACTATACAGTAAGCTTTTTTGGCTTTTTTATAAAAATCTTGTCTAGAAATAGAACCAACATTCCAATTTTCACCTGAAACTTTTTTAACTACTTCAATAAATTCTTTATGAGTTTCTGTTAATTCATCTGGTTTATCATCTACTTCCATTCTTAAGGCCGGAGATCCACCTTGTGAAACAACAAAGCTATCTAGTGGGAAAACTGAAAGAATTGCTGAAGCTGCTTCTTTAATACCAACTCCATCTAATCTTATTACTTTATCATTAGATGTGTTTGCTGGAAAATTTGCATCAGCTAAAATTAATATTTCTCCATGTCCCATTGATCTTAAATGGAATAGTAATTCAGGACTTAAGACTGGATTAATATTAATTAACATTAAATTATTATATTACATAAAAAAAAAGGGTGGAATAAAATTCCACCCTTTAACTTTTACTTTATTCTAAAGATTATTTAAAATCGTTAGCGTTTGCTTTTGTTACTAATTGTGTACCAGTATCGATATTTGGATCAATACTTCCACCATTAGCTAACTCAAGAGCATATTTAACTCCATAAGCACCCATGTTATAAGAGAACTGAGCAATTGTTGCTGTCATTTCACCTTTTAGAATACTTGTAGCTGCATCTGGTGTAGCATCAAATCCAACAACTACTACATCATTCATATCAGCATCTTTTAGAGCTTGCATAGCACCTAATCCCATATTGTCGTTTGAAGCAAATATTGCTTTGATGTTAGGATTTTTCAAAATTATAGACTCTGTTACTGATCTACCTTTTGCTGTATCCCACTCTGCAGTTTGTGTTGCAACAATGTTTAAACCACAATTTTTAAATCCTTTAATTGCACCATCTCTTCTAAGTAAGGCAGTAGACTGAGACTCAATACCAGTTAAGATCGCAACATCAGAACCTTTTGGAGTTTTATCACAGATAAATTTTGCAGCTAACTCTGCGCCATTCATATTATTAGTTCCAATAAATGTTACACCTTCGTTTATTCCTTTAGTATCAACAAATACAACTGGAACTCCACTTTTAATAGCATCATCAACAATTGGTGCAAAAGCATTTGGATCTCCTGGTGCTAGCGCTAAAGCATCAACACCTTTTGCAAGTTGGTCCTCAACTTGATTTATTTGTGCTTGAACATCACCTTCTTGAGGAGGTGCAATTAAAATTAGTTTAACTCCTAATTTTTTGGCTTCTTCCTCAGCACCTTTTGTTACAGACGCCCAGAACGGATTTCCAGATCCAGGACCTTTGATGCTAAACAAGATTTTTTTACCATGTCCATCAGCAAAAGAAACTGAACCTAAACTAATTGATAAAAATATTGCTGTAAACAGAACAACAATTTTTTTTGTTAAGTTTTTCATTTATTTATTCCCCTATAGTTATTTGAATAATCTAAATTAAATAAAAATTTGAGAAAAAATTCAACTGTTTATAAAGTCAAAACAACTTTTACGTGTAAAAACTGATTATAATTATTTTCTAGTTCCTAAGTCTCTTCTTAAAACATCTATGTAAACAGCTATTACAATAATAGAGCCTATTAAAACCTGCTGCCAAAATGAACTTACATCCATTAAATTAAGTCCATTTCTTAAAATACCCATAATCATGACGCCAGCAAAAACTCCTAACACAGTTCCTCTTCCGCCAAAGAAACTTGCTCCTCCAATAATGCATGCTGCAATAGCATCTAATTCGGATTGTAAACCTGCATTTGGATAACCAGAGTCAGTCCTTCCTGCTAAAATTAATGCACCAATGCCAGATAAGAAACCACAAAGAGAATATACTATGATTAAAATTTTATTTACATTTATGCCTGATGCTCTAGCAGCACTAGGATTTCCACCTATGGCGTAAATCCACTTTCCTGTTCTACTATGATTAAGAAAGAACCAAAAAATAATATATACGACTGCGATTAAAACTAAACTAACGGGCAGATATTGTGACTTTTCTAATCCTAACCAAGTAAGATCAATTCTACCATGACCCAGGTATCTTACTTCATCTGTAAAACCGCTAATTGGAGTTCCTCCTGATATTAAATTCCCTGTTCCTCTAAATATATAAAGTGTGCCCAAGGTCATTATAAATGGATGGGGCATCCTTAATAAGGTTATACCTGCTCCATTAAACAAACCACATAAAAAACCTGCTATTAAAGGAGTTATGACAACTATAAACCAAGGCGCTCCTGCTTTAGCTACAATTGCCAAAACCATGAGTGACAACATCATTATTGAACCAACAGAAAGATCTATACCAGCAGTAACGATAACCATAAAGACACCTAGGGCCAACATTGACTGCCAAGAGATTTGTTTGAAAACGTTAGTTACATTTCTCCATGACAAAAACACATCTGGTTGCAAAATGTGCATTACCAGTATCATAAGTACAAGCAATAAAAGAATGCCATACTTTTCAATGTAGGGCATTAACTTTAGATATAGACTTTCTTTCTTATTATCTTTTTCTTCCATTTTATTTTTTACCCATAATCCATCCAATTACTTCGTCCCTTGAAGTATTTGAAAGTTCAGACTCTGCAAAATTTGTACCCTGAAATAGCGCCATGACTCGGTCGCAAACTGAAAAAATATCATCCATTCTGTGACTTATAACTATAACGCCAACACCAGTTTTTTTTAGACTATTAATAAGATCTAATACTTTTCCAACTTCTTTAATTGCAAGTGCTGCTGTAGGTTCATCCATGATGACAACTTTTGCATTAAATGCTGTTGATCTAGCAATTGCAACCGCTTGTCTTTGACCTCCAGAAAGTTCCTCAACTTTTTGATCAGCACTCTTAACATTTATTTTAAGTTTTCCTAAATGAGCGTTTGTTAATTCTTTTATTTTATTAAAATCTAAAAATTTTAAGAAACCAATATTTTTAGTTGGTTCTCTACCTAAAAAAATATTTTCTCCAATAGGTAAGTTTCCGGCTAGAGCAAGGTCTTGATAAACCATTTCTAATCCAAGGTTTTGTGAGTCCTTAGGGCTCTCTAAAATTTCCTCTTTACCTTGAAAATATAATGAACCTGAACTTGGTTTATATAGACCTGATAGTACTTTCATTAAAGTTGATTTTCCTGCTCCGTTGTCTCCAACTACACCTAAACATTCTCCAGCATGTACTTTTAAATCAACATTTTCTAAAGCTGTGATCGTTCCAAAATATTTTGTTATTCCTTTTGCTTCTAATAGAGGATTGTTGAAAGTTGACATAAGTTACGAAATTATAAAAAAATCAATTAATTGCAACAGGTTTTGAGACTATTAGATTGACAGTCTTTTTATTTGCTATTTTGCAGAATTTGGGTTTTAAATTTTTTCTAATTAAACTCATATCTTTTAAAACTATATCCCCCATATTAAAAAAAGCAGACTTTAACGCTCCCGCTCTGTGAGCAGAAAACAAAATATTCTTTACTTTTCTTAACGAACTTTTTTTTGGCACTGGTTCCTCAGGAAAAACATCTGTAGCAACAAATATATTTCTTTTTTTTACTACGTTTATTAAATCCTTAAAATTTACAACCGCAGCACGACTCATCAATATAAAACAGGAATTGGGCTTTATCTTCTTTAAAAGCTTTTTGTCTATGAAGTTTTGGTTTTTTGTAGTCACGGTCGCTAATACATAAATAATTTCACAATTTTCAAACATCTTATTTAAACTAATATTTTTTAAACCTAGTTTTTTAATTTTTATTTTTGGTATCCATGGATCGTAAACATTTATATCTTTAGTAAATGGTAATAATAATGGATACAAAGATTTAGCAAGATCTCCAAAACCTAACAATCCAACTTTTTTTCCTGATAATAAAGAAGCTCTCAAGTTACTCTCTAATCCATATTTTTCTTTACCTTTAATAAAATCTAAATGAGCAGTATGAATATTTCTTAATAGAGATAAGGTCATCCCAAGAGCAATTTCTGCGACTGGTTTTGAAAAAACAGGAGAAGTTGCAATAACGTGAATTCCCTTTTTAAAACAGTATTGATAATCCATATTATTAATAAAATTACTTTCAACATTTATAATTGCTTTCAATTTTTTTGCTTTTATCAAAAGATTTTTTGGTAAATCTGGTTGGCCAATAATAAATGAAGCTTTGTGGATATTTTTCTCATAAAAAAAATTTTTTTTATTTTTTGGTGCATAGAGTAATTCATACTTTGATCTGAGAATTTTAAATTTATCTTTAGAAAAAATTAATTCTAGAGTTCGTGGAAATGGATCAACTATGGCAATATGTTTTCCCATTTAAATAAGTATACGTTTTACTTCTTCCTCACTAAACTTTTTTGGTTTTTCACACTTGGTCGTAATTTTTTGAGGTATACCCGTAGTAGCAGCTTTCATTGTTGATTGAATTATATCAAGAACATGAAGTGATAATTCTCCTGAGCATCTATGTTTCTTTTTTTGCTGAATTGAATAAAGCATCTCAGATAAACCAACACTCCTATAATTAGCGTTTGTAGGAGACTCGTTAGATCTACCACTTGATGAAGTAATATTTATTTTTCCTAAATGCATTTTGTCAGTTTTGTGTTCTCCCCATCTGCCTCCCTCAGTAACTGATATATAAACCGACCCACCAAACATATTTGGATCAGGTACAATGATTGAGCCTTTAGTTCCATAAAGCTCCATGTGGTTTCTTTGGTGATTTACGACGTCGAATGACAATGTCACTTGGATAATTGCTCCTGTATGAAACTGTATGGTTGCTAGATAGGTTGTAGGTGTTTCAACTTTAAAAGATTTGTTTTTTTTTGGTCCAGCCCCATAAATTCTTTTCTTGAAAGCTGTTAGTGTTCTTCCCTGTACTTGCTTTGCTGGGCCAAGTAAATTTACTAGGGTTGTAAAAAAGTATGGTCCCATATCAATTACAGGTCCACCCTCTTTTCTATACCAAGACTCAGGTTTTGGATGAAATGACTCTACTCCTGGAAAGGCAAAAATTGCATTACCAAGTTTTATATCTCCAATTAGATCAGAGTCTATCAACTCTCTTGCTTTTTGAATTCCTCCACCTAAAAAAGTATCAGGAGCATTACCAATATAAAGTTTCTTTTTTTTTGCTAAAGCTACGAGTTCTTTTCCTTTTTCAAAATATGTAGCCAAAGGTTTTTCTGAATAAACATGTTTGCCTGCACTTAAAACTCTTTTAGATACCGAGTAATGAGATTGGGGTATTGTTAGATTTAGAATTACTTCGATCTCCTTATCCTTAAGAAGGTCTCCAACGGTTTTAGATTTAATATTATACAGTTTTGAACATTTATCTGCAGCTTTTTGATTAATATCTGCACAAGCAATAATTTTGAAATTATTAAAATACTGATGCCCTCTAAAATATGTTTCTGCAATATGTCCACACCCTATCAAACCAACCTTAAATACTTTATTCATTAAAAAACTAGATGCCTTGTCTTTGTTTGGACTTGCCGTCTTTATGAAGCTTTAAGGCCTCTTTATTTTCGTCTGTTGAAGGAATTTCTAAAGTTGGGCTATCCCAAAATGCTGAACCCTCTACCCACTTATAAGCATGAGTTTTTATCGAAATAACATAAGTTACATCTGACTTTTTCGCTCTTTTAAATGCTTCTTCTAAATCAGAAATAGATGTCACATGTTCAGATTTCGCCCCCATACTTTCAGCATGTTTTGCAAAATCTACATCTACTAAACCAGGAGTTTTTGAGCTCTTTAACAAGTTATTGTATTCTTTTCCACCTTTGAACAATTGCAATCTATTAATAACTGCGAAACCTCCGTTATCACAAACAATTATAATCAGTTTATTTTTAGTAATTACTGATGAATATATGTCAGTATTATTTAATAAATAAGAGCCATCACCTACGAAGGAAATTACTTCTTTATCAGGGTTAGCCATCTTAATCCCTAAAGCGCCAGAAATTTCATAACTCATACAGCTAAATCCCCATTCGCTTTCATGTGTATTTAGTTCTTTAGGTCGCCAAACTTGGACTACCTCACCTACCAGACCACCTGCAGCAGTAACTGCAATATCTGTTGGTTCAGAATTTCTATAAATAGCTCCTATTACTTGAACATAGCTTGGTACCTCTTGATTTGATGGTGCACTTTCTTTATCGATATGTTCGTTCCAAATTTTTAATTTTCTTTGTGATTTTTCATTCCATTTATCTCCTACTTTCCAATCTCCTAATGCTTTAGAAAGTTCAATTAATGAAACTTTTGCATCTCCTACCACTGCTTGAGCCAAATGTTTATTAGCATCAAATCTTGAAACATTTATAGAAACAAGTTTAAATTTTTCATTTTCAAAATTTGCCCAGGATCCAGTTGTAAAATCTGCAAGTTTTGTTCCAACTGCAATTGCAAGATCCGTTTCTTTAGCAAGGTCATTGGTATTTTTTCCACCTAAACCTCCTATTTGTCCAGCATAGTGAGAATGGTCTCTTTTCATTGTTGAATAACCCATAACAGTTTGAGTAACTGGTATATTGTGTTTAGTTGCAAAGTTACTTAATTCCTGCATTGCATTAGAATAAAAAACTCCCCCTCCAGAAATGATAATTGGATTTTTCGATTTTTTGATTTTTTCAGCAGCCTCTTTTATCTGAAAATCATCTGGTCTAGGCCTTCTTATTGAATGAATTCTTTCTTTAAAAAACTCTTCAGGGTATTCAAAAGTCTGCCCTTGAATATCTTGACACAAAGATATACACGCTGGTCCACAATCAGCTGGATCTAACATTGTTTGAACTGCATTTGGAAAAGATTGAATGATTTGCTCTGGTCTTGTTATTCTATCAAAATATCTTGTAACTGGTTTAAATGCGTCATTTGCTGTTATTCCAGGATTATTAAAATGTTCTACTTGTTGTAAAACTGGATCTGGCATTCTATTCGCGTAAGTATCTCCAGGTAAAAATAAAATTGGCAATCTATTACTCATTGCAACTGCTGCAGCTGTAACCATATTAGTTGCACCAGGTCCAACAGATGAAGTTGCTACAAAAATTTGTTGTCTTCTTTTTCCTCTAGCATAACCTATTCCAGTAAGAGCCATATTTTGTTCATGATGACCTCTGTATGTAGGTAAATCTTTTTGATTTTCCTCTAAAGCTTGTCCTAAACATGCAACATTACCATGTCCAAAAATCCCAAATACTCCTGGAAATAATGGCTCCTTTTTACCGTCAATTAATATTTTTTGTGCAATTAAATATTTGACTATTGCATGAGCACAAGTGAGGGTTATTTTTTTCATAAAATTTGTTTATTTTTTTTTTCGTATGGTGTTTATATTTGGGTATATTTATAAATTAAAAAACCTAACTAAGTAAACCAAAAAAACTATGTACAACAATTTTGGACAATTCATCGATGGAAAGTGGCAACAGTCAGAGAAAAAAGAAACATATGACGTTATTAATCCTGCAACAGAAGAGGTAATAGGTAGTGCATCAAAAGCATCTTCTATTGAAGTTCAAAAAGCACTTAAGTCTGCTGAAAGAGGACTAAAAGTTTGGAGTAATACAACTCCATGGCAAAGATCGTACGTTCTTAGAAAAATTGCAGATTTAATGAGAGAAAAAAAAGATGTTCTTGCAAAATGGTTGACCCTCGAAGTTGGAAAACCTTTGACAGAGGGTGTTGGTGAAGTTGGAGGAGCAGCTGATATTTTTGAATGGAATGCAGAAGAAACAAAAAGAATTTATGGGCAAACAGTTCAAAGTAGGTTTCCTGAAACTAGAGTTCATGTTTATTATCAACCAGTCGGGGTAGTGGCTGCTTTGATACCGTGGAATTTTCCAATTGTTTTAGCAGCTAGAAAAATTTCCACAGCGTTAGCCGCAGGTTGTTCTGTCATCTGCAAACCAGATGTAATTACTCCTGGTGCCGTGATGGAATTAGTTGACATCTGTAAAAAGGCTGGAGTTCCTGATGGTGTTGTAAATCTTTTATCTGGTGATCCAGCAGAAATTTCAAATGAATTATTAGAATCTGATATTATTAAAAAAGTTTCTATTACAGGTTCAACTAGAGTAGGAAAATTAATACTTAAAAAAGCTGCAGACAAAGTTCAAAGAGTTACAATGGAACTCAGTGGTCACTCTCCATTTATAGTTTGTGATGATGTAAATATTGATAATGTTGCTGATATTGCTATAGCAGCTAAATTTAGAAATAATGGGCAAGTTTGTATCTCCCCTAATAGATTTTATATTCAAGAAAATGTTAAAGATGAATTTATCAATGCTTTTATAAATAGAGCTAAAAAATTAAAAATCGGTAATGGTATGGATGAAGGAGTAAACCTTGGTCCATTGACTACTGCTAAAAGATTAGAGGAAATCGAAAAATTAGTTGATACAACAAAAAAAGAGGGAGCAGAAGTTTTAATGGGAGGAAAAAGACCATCAGGTTTTAACAAAGGTTTTTATTATGAGCCAACAGTTTTTGACAATGTAGAAGATAACTTCACGATTATGAAAGAAGAACCATTTGGCCCGTTAGTTCCAATGTTAGCATTTAAAACTTTTGATGAAGTTATTGAAAGAGCGAATGATAATGATCTGGGTCTGTGTAGTTATCTTTATACTAACTCAATGGATAAGGCTAATAGAGGATCTGAACTTTTAGAAACAGGATGTGTTGCTGTAAATACGGGTGCTGTAGCAATTGCTGAAGCACCATTTGGTGGAATAAAACAAACTGGATACGGACGTGAGGGTGGATCAATGGCAATAAAAGATTATTTAAATGTTAAATACACTCATATGGCCTTGAAGGCTTAAAATGAGAAAAAATAAAATTAAACAAATGATGAATGAGGGAAAATCAGTCATCAATGGATGGCTTCAAATTCCAAGTACAGTTTCAGCAGAGGTTATGGCACATCAGGGATGGGATTCTCTTACAATTGATATGCAACATGGATTAGTCGATTACACTAACGCACTTCCAATGCTTCAAACTATATCTACTACCGATGTTACACCTCTTGCACGTGTAAACTGGAATGAACCTGGTCAAATTATGAAAATTCTAGACTCGGGTTGTTACGGCATAATTTGTCCAATGGTAAGCAATCGCAGTGAAGCCGAAAAATTTGTTAAAGCGTGCATGTACCCTCCTAATGGATATAGAAGTTTTGGTCCAGTTAGAGGTCTAATTTATGGTGGTGGAGATTATGCAGATCATGCAAATGATGAAATGCTTAAATTTGCAATGATTGAAACAAAAGAGTCTTTGGAAAAATTAGACGAAATAATGTCTACTCCAGGTTTGGATGGAATTTATATTGGTCCTGCTGATTTAAGTCTGGCGATCGGTGAAGCCCCAGGTTTTGACAGACCCGCAGAGACAAAGGCATATTCTGAAATTTTAAGAATACTTGAGCATGCAAAAAAAAATAATATTTTTTCTGGTATTCACAATGGTAGCCCAGAGTATGCTCTTAAAATGATTGATAAAGGTTTTAATTTTGTAACTATCGGTGCAGATCAAAGAGCTATGAGCTCAGGCGCAAAAGCGATAGTAGATAAAATGAAAGGTTCTTTAAAAAAAGAAGAGTCGAGTACTTACTGATAAATAAACTTTACAAAAATCACTAAACTAAATGAAAAAAATTCTTATCATTCAGCCTATACATCAGGAAGGTATAAAGTTATTACAAAGTAATTCTGAGTACGAATTTGAAGTTGTAGAAAATATTGAAATAAACTTTTTAAAAAATAAAATTAAAGACTGTGATGGTGTTTCAATTAGAACTGCTAAACTAAGTGGGGAAGTAATTGAAGCTGCTAATAATCTTAAAATAATCTCAAGACATGGTGTTGGATATGATAATATTGATTTAAACGTCTCAAAAAAAAAAAATATCACTTTGGCAATTACATCAACTGCAAATGCTGTAGCTGTAGCTGAACATGTAATGTTCATGATTTTGAATATTTCTAAAAGAGGTAATATGTACGACGATACTGTTAAAAGTGGGAAATTTAATGAAAGAAATAAACTACCTAAAACTGTAGAGCTTTGGAATAAAAATATTTTAATTGCAGGATTTGGTAGAATAGGACAAGCCTTGATTAAGAGGTGCTTAGGTTTTGAAATGAATGTTTTTGTTTATGATCCTTATGTGTCTAAAGAATTTATTGAAAGACAAGGTGGTAAAAAAGTAGAAGATTTAAGTGAAGCTTCAAAAAATATGGATGCAGTATCACTTCACATCCCTTTAAATAATGAAACTAAAAATATAATTAATTATGAATTACTTAAATCTATGAAAAAAAATTGTATTATTATTAATGCTGCAAGAGGAGGTATTGTAAACGAAATTGATTTAGATCGAGCTTTAAATGAAAATTTAATCTTTGGTGCTGGTTTGGATGTATTTGAAACTGAACCTCCTGCTGAAAATAATGCTCTTTTAAAAAATAAGAAAGTTTTTTTAAGTCCACATACTGCAGCTTTCACAGAGGAATGTATGACAAGAATGGGTAAAGAAACTATTCAAAATATATTTGATTTTTTTGAAGGTAGTTTAGAAAATTCAAAAAAAGTAAAACTATAAAGCTATTTCTAGACCAATATCTGCACAAACCTCAGATAAATATTTGAAACCTTTTTTTGCATATTCTAAAGGATTTGCTTTAGCTGGATCTTGCTCTGCTTCTACAACTAACCAGCCTTTATAATCAATATTTTTTAAATATTTTAGTAAAGGCTTATAATCAATGCATCCGTCTCCTGGTACAGTAAAAGCTCCCTCTAAAAATGCTTTTCTAAAACTCCAATCTTTTTGGAGAGATTTATTTAAAATATCTTCTCTCATATCCTTACAGTGAATATGAATAATTCTGTCTTTATAGTCTTCTACTATTTTAACAGAATTACCTTTAGCAAATAACATGTGACCAGTATCCAGTATTAATTTGACTTGGTCACTTGTGTTATCTAACAGTCTTTTTGTGTCGTCTTCTGTTTCAATCACTGTGCCCATGTGATGATGATACGCTAAAGGCATATCTTGATCTTCCAAATATTTTCCCATTTCGGAAATTTTTTTACAATATTCATTCCATTCATCTTTGTTCATTTGTGGTCTACTGGATAAAGGTCTATTTGGTTCGCCAGCAATAGAGTCTGATACTTCAGCAAATACGATACATGGTGCTTTACAATCTTGAAAAAGTTTTAATTGTTCTTGAACTGATATAATTTCATCCTTTACAGAATTTTTTCTCAAATTTGCACTGTACCAGCCTGAACATAACTTTAAGTTATATTTTTGTAACAATGGAATGAGTTCCTCTGATTTTTTTGGAAATTTCCCTCCAGACTCTATTCCAGAAAAACCTGCCTCACTTGCTTCAGATAAACACTGCTCCAAAGGTGTGTCACCACCAAGTTCAGGCATGTCATCATTGCTCCATGCTATTGGCGCTATTCCTAATTTTACTGACATAATACTTGTATTTGTTATGATATATAAAATTATAATCTAATGAATACAAATAAATTATCCTTAGGAATTGTTGGTGGAGGTCCAAAATCTTGGATTGGTCATGTCCATCGAATTTCTGCAAGATTTGATGACAAGTACAAAATAGTAGCTGGTGTATTCTCGAGAAATTCAAAATTATCGATTAGCTTTGGAAAAACTTTAGGTATCTCCAAAGATAGATGCTACTCAAACTTTAAAGAGATGGCTTTGAAAGAGTCAAAAAGAGATGATGGCATTCAAGTAGTCTCAATAATGACACCTCCATCAAGTCATCAAATTATTGCTGAAAAATTTATTGAAAAAAATATCAATATTATTTCAGATAAACCATTTGCTGGTAATCTAGACCAAGCCCAAAAACTTTATAAAAAAATAAAATCAAACAAAAACATTAAATATGCTTTGACTCATAATTACTCAGCTTACCCAATGGTTAGAGAGGCTAAAGTTTTAATAGAAAAAGGTAAAATTGGTAAAATTGAATATGTGAATGTTGAATATATTCAAGATTGGTCTGATGGAACAAAAATTAATGTAAAAAATGCCAAAAAAATACTAAAATGGAAAATAGATAATAAAATAGTTGGTGCATCTGCCGTTCTTAATGAAATTGGAACCCATGCTTATCATTTAGCTACATATATTTCAGGACTAAAAGGAGAAAAAATTTTTGCTGACATTAAACAAATTTCAAAAAAAATTAAAATGGATGATAGCGCACAAGTAATGATTAATTTTACAAATGGTGCAAAAGGTATGTTTTGGACGAGCGTCATGGCTAAAGGTGGAGTTTATGGTCTCAGAATTAGAATATTTGGATCTAAAGGAAGCTTAGAGTGGGTTCAAAATGACCCTAATTATCTAAAATTAAATCCAGACAGAGGTGCAGTAAGATACCTAGAGAGAGGTTTTCACAATGCTGAGCTTTCAAAAAAATTTTCCAGAATAAAGTTTGGACACCCAGAAGGATACTTAGATGCATTTGCAAATATTTATAGAGAATTTGCAGATTCTTTAAAAAATAGATCAAAAAAAAGATATTTTTATCCAAATGAGGATGAAGGATTAGAAACAGCAAAATTTATAAATGCTTGTAAAGTTTCATCAAAAAATAAAAGATGGGTCAAAATCAAATAAATATTGCATTACTTGGTCTTGGAAGAATAGGCCAAATGCATGCCTTAAATTTAACTAATCACCCAGAATTCAATTTAAAATATACATTTGATATTGATAAAAATTTAAATAAGAAATTAGGAAAAAAATATAAGTCAATTCCTATTAATAATCCCAATGTTGCATTCAATGATAAGAGCATTAAATGTATTTTTATAGCCACAAGTACTAAGACCCATTTAAATTATATTGATAAAGCAGTAAGAAATAAAAAAGTTGTATTCTGTGAAAAGCCATTAGATTTAAGTTTAAAAAAAATTAATGAATACAAAAAAAAACTTTCTAAATTTAATCCTAAGATTCAAATTGGTTTTAATAGAAGATATGATGCAGGACACAATTCTTTGAAAAAGAATCTTGTTAATGGGAAAATTGGAAAATTAGAAAAAATAATAATTACTAGTCGGGACCCTGCGCCCCCTTCAATTGATTACTTGAGAAATTCTGGTGGTATTTTTAAAGATATGATGATCCACGACTTTGATTTAGCAAGATACTATGTGGGCTCTGATGAATTTAAGCATTTATTTGCAACAGGTGAATACTTTAAAGAAAAAAAATTTAAAAAAGTAAAAGATTTAGAATTAGCTACAGTGGTAATGAAAACAAGGAAAGGTGTCCAGTGTATAATAACAAATTCTAGACATTGTAGTTTTGGCTATGATCAAAGAGTTGAGTTATTTGGAAGTAAAGGGATGGTAATTTCTGATAATCAAAGAGATTTAGAAACAACATCCTATTTTAAAAATTCAACAGGTAGTAAACGATCTTTTAAAAATTTTTTTATCGAGAGATATTCAGAGGCATTTAAAAACCAATTAAGTGACTTAGCAAGATTTTGTAAAAAAAACATTAAACCACGGGCAAATTTTGAAGATGGAAGAATGTCAGTGATATTGGCTGAAACAGCAAAAAAATCTTTAAAAACAAAAAAATTTGTGCTGATTAAATTTTAAACCGTCACATTGATTTTATAGATTTATAATATAATTAATTTAGCTATGAGAAATATTAAGCCATTTGGTCCCTCAATTGGAAAAACAAAAATATCTAAAAGGTTTATAAATAAACTAAATGAGGAATTTGATAAAAAATCAAATAATAAAAAAATTGATTATAGTTCAAAATTAGCTAGTCAAATAAAAAATGAAATAAAGATTTCAAATAATTTTATAAAAAAATATTTATTTAAAGAGTTAAGAATAAATATCAAAAAATTTTTAGCCAATGAACAAATTAAAAATATAAAAGAAGTAAAAATTCTTAATCTTTGGGTTGTTAGACAGTTTAAGGGTGAGTACAACCCTATCCATTATCATACTGGCGATTTGTCTGGAGTTGGATATTTAACTTTGCCAAAAAATATGACAAAAAACAATTTAGTTAAAAATAAAAAACTTAAAACCAATGGAACAATTGACTTTATAAATGGACAAAAAGCATTTCTTAGTAATAGTATTTATAATCTAATTCCAAAAATTGGAGACTTAATAATATTTCCAAACTATCTGATGCATACTGCATATCCATTTAACATAAATGGAGAAAGACGATCATTTTCTTTTAATGTAAAAATTATTTTTAAAAAATAAATGGATACTGATTTTTTTAAAAATATTAGAATTTTGGATGGCGGTATGGGTCAACAGCTATTAGCCAAAGGATTAATCTCGAAAGGCACATTATGGTCCGCTAGTGCTAATTTAGATAAAAAATTTCATGATCTGGTTGTTGACGTACACTTATCATTTATAAATGCTGGATCTGAGGTGATACTTACCAATACCTTTTCTGCGAGAAAAATTAGATTAATACAAAATAAAGTTGAAAAAGATTTTGTATATATAAATGAACAAGCTTGTTTATTATGTATTAAAGCAAAGGAAAAATCTGGAAAAGATGTTTTAATTGCTGGTAGCTTACCTTGTCAAAATGATACTTATGTAGAAGATCAAAGAGATAGCAAAGAATTAGAAAAAGCTTTTTATGAACAAGCTGAGGTTATCGCTCCCTTTGTAGATTTTTTTTATTTAGATGTTGTTTCAAGTGGAAGAGAAATAGACATAGCATCAAATGTTGCGGTCAAATTGAATAAACCTGTTCTTTTAGGTATTCATGTTAAAAAAAATAACTTACTCCCCTCGGATGAAACTATTACTGAAGTCTTTAATAAATATAGAAGTAATAATTGGCTAGGAGTAATAACAGCATGCGTTTCTCCAAAAATTGCTGAGAAGTGCACCTCTGAAATTAAAAAGTTAGATATCCCGTTTGGATTTAAAGCCAACCTTTGGAAAGTAGAAGAGCCAACTCCAGTTCAAACTTTTAATAAGGCTAAACCTGATGAAATAGGTACTAATCCGAACGTTTCGCTTGGGAAAAGAGACAACAATTCAGCTAAAAAATTCTATGATTTTTCGAAAAGACTTGTTGAACAAGGGGCAACAATTCTCGGTGGATGTTGCGAAACAACACCAGAGGACATTAGAGAAATTGCTAAATTAAGATAATTTTTTTCTATCAGCCTTTCGAACAAAATAAATACCTATACAAACTGCAGTCAAAGAAATTAAGACTTTAATTGTTATTAATTCTTTTAAGAATATGTATCCTAGAATTGTTCCAAAAATTGGTATTAAATATGATACTTGAGATTGAAAAATCAAACCATTATCTTTTAGTATTTTAAACCTTAATAGCCACGCAATTCCTGTTGGAACAATACCCAGATAAATTACAGATATTAATGAGTCTGTTCTTGGCACTACCTGCCACGGTTGTTCAATAAATGATACCAATGGTATTAAAATAATTGTTGCCCAGATTAATATCGAACCTGTAACATTTTCATTTTTTTTCTTACTAATTTTTAAAGTTAATACACCACCAATAACATAACATGTTGAACCCAACAAAATTAACAAAGCTGAAGTGAAATTATTTTGATCAATTAAAAGATTGTCTGAAAATAAAAAAATTATTCCAGAAAAACCGATCAAAATTCCAAACGTTTTAACTAAATTAAATTTTTCATTTTTCGTATAAAAATGACCTAGTATAGTAGAACTTAGTGGTGTTGTTGACATTAAGATTGCAGCGAGATTACTTTGAACAGATTTTACTCCATAGGCAATTAGAAAGAATGGTGCAACCAAATTTATAAAACCAATCATAGCAAACCAATGCCAATCTTTAGAAAAAGCCTCAATTTTTATTTTTTTATAGTAACAAAGAAGTAGAACTGGAATTGCTCCAAAAAATACTCGAAGGAAAGCTATTGTAACTGGACCAAATGAATAGGTTGCGATTTTTATATTAAAAAATGCAGATGCCCAAATTAAAGACAATAAGGTTAATAAAGTATAATCTATTAATTTTGGATGTCTCATTCTGTTAAATCATCAACTTCTGAATTAGTTAATTTTTTTAGTTCAAAGAAGGTAATTCCAAAAACTGCATTTGGATGTCCTGCTGCAGCAAAAACTTTTGAAAATCTCTCTAAATGTTTATCCATATATACTTTTGTATTTACTAAATGACCTATTGGAGATACGCCTCCTATTGTATAACCAGTAATTTGCTTAACCTCTTCGGGACTTGCCATTGACACATCTTTTTCACTTAATTTTTTTTTCAACTTATTTAAAGAGCATCTTTTGTCTCCCGATACTAAACAAAGACAAAATTTATTGCCTAATTTAAAAAGTAAGCTTTTTACAATTGCACCAACATTACAACCTAAGGCTGTAGCAGCATCATTTGCTGTTCTTGCAGTTTGTTCTAAAATAATAACATTAAGATTTGGATCAAAGTCTTTAAGAATTTTCTTTGCTCTTTTAACTGGTTCTTTATCTAAAATGGAATTCACTTATTTATTCGTATGATTAATAATATTGATTAAATACACTACTTATGTGAAAATTGCATAAGTGTTATTTATTAAATAAGCAATATTTATAAGTGTTTATTTGCTAATTAATGCTCTGAAATTACATAGGAGACATAATGAGTGCAGAAAACGTTTTAAAATTTATTAAAGAAAAAGAAGCTGAATTCGTAGATTTAAGATTTACTGACCCAAGAGGAAAACTTCAACACTTAACAATGGACTCAACTGTTGTTGACGCAGATGTGCTTAATGAAGGTGTCTTTTTTGATGGATCATCTATTGCTGGTTGGAAAGCAATTAATGAGTCAGACATGATTTTAAAACCAGATACATCTAGAATGTTTATGGATCCTTTTACTTCTCACAATACTGTAGTTTTGTTTTGTGATATTTTAGATGCAATTAAAAAAGATCCTTACGAAAGAGACCCAAGGGGTGTGGCTAAAAAAGCTGAAGAATATTTAAAGGCTTCAGGTATTGGTGATAAAGCGTTCTTCGGTCCAGAACCAGAATTTTTTGTTTTTGATGATGTAAGAATTAAAAACGACATGAATGAATGTGGATTTAAAATTGATAGCAAAGAGGGTCCCTATAATTCAGGAAAAGAATATGAAAGTGGAAACATGGGACACAGACCACCAATCAAAGGTGGATACTTCCCAGTACCGCCAGTTGATAGTGAACAGGATATGCGTGGTGAATATCTAAAAAATTTAAAAGAAGTAGGAATTAAAGTTGAAAAACATCACCATGAGGTTGCTCCAAGTCAGCACGAGCTTGGGATGTATTTTGGAACTTTAGTCAATCAGGCTGATAATGTTCAGTTATATAAATATGTTGTTCAAATGGTAACCCACTCGTTTGGCAAAACTGCAACTTTTATGCCTAAACCAGTAGCAGGAGATAATGGTTCTGGTATGCATATTCACCAATCAATTTGGAAAGGTGATACGCCAGTTTTTTCTGGTGACGCTTATGCAGGATTATCTGAAACTGCGTTGCATTATATTGGTGGAATTTTAAAACATGCTAAAGCTATTAATGCTTTTGCTAACTCTACTACAAATAGTTATAAAAGATTAATACCAGGTTTTGAAGCTCCAGTATTACTTGCATACTCTGCAAGAAATAGATCAGCTTCATGTAGAATTCCTATTACCTTAAGTAAAAAAGGGGCAAGATGTGAAATTAGGTTCCCAGATGCATCTGGTAATCCATATTTAACATTTGCTGCTATGCTTATGGCCGGAATTGATGGTATTAAAAATAAAATTCACCCAGGTGAGTCTTTTGATAAAGATCTTTACGAATTACCACCAGAGGAAGTTAAAGCTATTCCAACAGTTTGTGGATCTTTGAGAGAAGCAATGGAAAGTTTAGATAAAGATAGAGAATTCTTAACTCAAGGTGGTGTGTTTACAGATGATCAAATTGATGCATACATTGCTCTTAAATTTGAGGAAATTCATAAATTTGAACATGCACCTCATCCTGTTGAGTTTGAGATGTATTACAGCAGTTAGTAATTAGTTACTGCTTAGTTGTAGCTATTGTATCTTTGTTAACACCTTTTTTAACAACGTAGTCCTGTGTCCCGTTGGCACCAGTGTCTACTTCTTTTCTGAGGTCCTTAAAAAATGATTTCTCTTTTAAAGAATTTTTTAAGTTTTTAACAAGATTTTTAAACTCAAATGTATTCATAACAGAGACATATCTTGAATATGCAAATTATGCAAATCTGGTATGCTCAAAATGGGATTGTTGACCTATGATGTTTTAAATGACTCTCCACAACCACAACGCTCGGTTTCATTAGGATTATTAAAAACAAAAGTTGAAGACAATTCTTCTTTCTTATAATCCATTTCAGTTCCCAAAAGATACATAATAGCAGCAGAGTCTACGAATACCTTCACACCCTTATCTTCAATTATTTCATCATTTGGATTAACTTCTTTTGTATATTCCATAACATAAGACATTCCTGCACAACCACCAGATTTAACTGATACTCTTACTCCAAGAGAATCTTTTTCTGCATTAGCCATTATCTCTTTAATTCGAGTTGCAGCGTTATCACTTAATTTAATTATTTGAGTCATTATAAATTCAATTCCAATTTAGCTGCCTCAGACATCATGTCTTTGGTCCATGGTGGATCCCATACCAATTCTAAATCAACTTCTTCAATTCCCTCTACTTGCATTGCGCCCTCTTTAACTTCTTTAGGTAAACTTTCAGCTACAGGGCAATTTGGTGTTGTCAAAGTCATTTTAATTTTAGCTGATTTTTCATTTTCAACAATTATATCATAAATTAAACCTAGTTCATAAATATTAACAGGTAACTCAGGGTCATAAATTTTTCTAATTTCCTCTATGATTAGTTCTTTTTTTGACATAATTAATTCTCTGTTTTTACTTCTTCTTTTTTATCATCAAATGCTGAAACCAAAGTATGCCATGAAAGTGTAGCACACTTTACTCTCATTGGATATTGTTTAACACCTGACAAGCACATTAATTTAGTTTTTTCATCTTCCTGTAAATATTCTGATTTTAATTCTGGATTTTCTTTAATCATTCCTAAAAAATCTTCTACGATTTCTTTAGCTTCATTTTCATTTTTACCTTTAATTAGATCTGTCATGATTGAGGCTGATGCCATTGAGATAGCACAACCACTTCCTTCAAATGAAATATCTTCAACTATTTTTTGACCATTTAATTTTAAATAAACATGAACATTATCACCACATAAAGGATTGTTACCTTTTGCATCTTTATTAAAGTCATCTGTCTTTCCATGATTTCTTGGATTTTTTCCATGCTCTAAAATAATTTCTTGATATAATTCTTTTAAATTCATTTTAAGTTAAATATTTTTTTACAGTTATTTATTGAATCATTTAATTTATCTAGATCGTCTTTAGTATTGTAAATTCCAACAGAAGCTCTTGCACTAGCAGGTATATTTAATTTATCATGTAAAATTTGACAGCAATGATGTCCTGCTCTTATTGCAACTCCGTCTTCATCAAGTATAGTTGCAATATCGTGTGGATGAATACCTTCTAAAGTAAATGATAAAACTCCACCTTTATTTTTTGGACTACCAATTAATTTAACAGAATTATTTTTTTGTAATAATTCTTGTCCATATTCAACTAAATCAGCTTCGTGTTGCATAATATTTTCTATACCAATGCTTTCCATAAACTTAATAGATTCATCAAAGGCAATAACTTGAGCAGTTGCCATTGTTCCTGCTTCATATTTGTTAGGTAATTCACCATAGGAAATACTATCTTTTTTAACTTCTCTGATCATTCCTCCGCCACCTTGATAAGGGGGTAGTTCCTCTAACCATTTTTTTTTACCATATAAAACTCCAAGTCCTGTTGGTCCGTACATTTTGTGACATGATATTGCATAAAAATCACAATCAAGATCTTGCATATCAAGTTTAAGATGCGGGGCACCCTGACAACCGTCAATTACAACAATTATTCCTTTTGAATGTGCTAGATCAGTTATTTCTTTAACTGGTAATATTGCACCAGTAACATTTGACAGGTGTGTGATTGCTATAACTTTAGTCTTAGGTGTTATTTTTTTTTCAATTTCCTCTAAAGAAACGTCACCATCTTCATTCATTTCTGCAAAATTAATTTTGATATTTTTTGATTTTCTTAAAAAATGCCATGGAACATAATTTGAATGATGCTCAAGTTCAGTGATTAAAATTTCATCTCCCTCGTTTAAATAATTTTGTCCTAAAGTGTTTGCAACTAAATTTAATGCTTCAGTTGCACCTTTAGTAAAAACTATTTCATTTTTATCTTTAGCATTAATATATTTTTGAACAGAGGATCTTGTATTCTCATACAAATTCGTAGCCGCAACTGCAAGATAATGGACACTTCTTCCTACATTCGAAAACTGTTTGGTATAAAATTCATTAATTTTATCTGCAACAACTTTTGGTTTTTGTGAAGAGTTGGCGCTATCAAGATAAACAAGATCATTATTTTGAATTTTTTCATCAAATATAGGAAACTCATTTTTTATATTTTCTATTTTCATTCCTTGATTCCAATCATGTTTTTAATTAAATTTTTAATTTCTGAGTCTGTAATTTTTTCTACCACATCAAGTAAAAAACCATTTATTAAAAGTTCTCTTGCTTGATTATAATTTAAACCCCTAGACATTAAGTAAAATATAGAGTCTTCATTGAGACTTCCTGAGGCTGAACCATGTGAACATTTAACATCATCTGCATAAATTTCTAATTCAGGTTTAGCGTTAAATTCAGAATCTTTATTTAATAATATTGCTTTACTAAGCTGGTATCCATCTGTTTTTTGTGCATCAGAATTTACAAATATTTTGCCTTGATATGCTGCTTTAGAACTGTCTTCTAAAACACTCTTAATTAGTTGATAGCTTTTTGTATTCTCTGTTAAATGATTTACAGTTGTTCTTATTTCGTGATGTTTATTTTTATCAAGAGAAAAAATACCATTCACAAAAGCTGATGAGTGCTCTCCTTTTAAATTACAATTAACTTCACTTTTAAAGAAATTTGATCCTGAAGATAAAATAAATGTCTCCGAAATTGTATTTTTATTTTGTTCAATATTATTAAAAGAATATTTAATATTTTTATTTTCTATTTTATCTATTTTATAATTTTTAAGAATTGCATTTTCATTTAAATTAAAATTGTAAAAAATATTTAAAAAATTTTTTTCCGATGTATCGTTAAATAGGTCAACTAATCGTAAGCCACTATCTTCTTGCAAATCAAAATCCAATCTTAAATTAATGTTTTTGGACCAAATTTTAGAGTTTGTTGTATGGTAAATAATAAGTGGTTTTGATAGCTGATAACCCTTTTTAACAACTATTTTAAAGGATTTATTGGTAAAAGCACTATTTAGATCAGATAAAGAGTTATTGTTTTCAAATTTATTAATAATTTCTGACTGATCAATTATTTCTATTTGATCTTTTTTCTCATAATCAAAATCAATTTTTTCAATTCTGCCATTTATAAAGACTATTTTATTGTGTTCTAATCCATCTACAAATACAGAAGTATCAACTTTGTTGGTAGATGTATAATCATTATAAAAACTTAATTCCCCAATATTATTATTAATTATCTGGTTAAGATCTGAGAATTTCCAATCTTCTTCTCTTCTATTTGGAAAACCTTTGTTTATAAAATTATCTAAAGAAAATTTTTTTATTTCAATATCTTTTTGAGATAAACTTAAATTTCTAATAGTATTTTCAAAATCTTTTTGTAATTGTTCTTTCATCTAATTAAAATTTTCATATCCTTTTTTTTCTAATTCTACAGCTAGGTCTGGGCCTCCAGATTTAACAATCTTACCATTCATTAAAACATGAACAAAGTCAGGCTTAATATAATCAAGTAACCTTTGATAATGAGTGATTATTAAAAATGAGTTTTTTTCGTTTCTTAAAGTATTTACTCCGTCTGCAACGATTCTTAAAGCATCTATATCTAACCCTGAGTCTGTTTCATCAAGGATTGAAAGCTTTGGAGATAACATTGACATTTGTAAAATTTCATTTTTCTTTTTTTCTCCTCCAGAAAAACCAACATTTAATTGTCTATTTAATTTTTCCTTGTCAAATTTAAGTTCTTTAGACTTTTCTCTAACTAATTTAAGGAATTCTATTGCATCAAGTTCTTTTTCTCCTCTTGCTTTTCTAACTGCGTTTAAAGAAGTTTTTAAAAATATATTTGTATTTACACCAGGAATTTCTAATGGATATTGAAAAGCTAAAAAAATACCCTTGTGAGCTCTTTCCTCTGTTTCAAGTTCAAATAAATCTTTTTCCTCAAAAAGAACTTCACCGGAAACTTCATATCCTTTCTTTCCTGATAAAATATTAGATAAAGTACTTTTACCTGATCCGTTTGGACCCATTATAGCATGAACTTCACCAGGATTTACATTAAGTGAAAATCCTTTTAAAATTTCTTTATTATCTATTTTGGCATTTAATTTATTTATTTTTAACATTAGCCCACACTTCCCTCTAGACTTATCCCCACTAACTTTTGTGCTTCTACAGCAAATTCCATTGGTAATTGTTGTAATACTTCTTTACAAAATCCATTTACAATTAAGCCAACTGCCTCCTCAGCACTTAGTCCTCTTTGTTGGCAATAATGTAGTTGTTCCTCACTTATTTTAGAAGTGGTTGCTTCATGAGCTATATTTGACTCTGAATTTTTATTTTTAATGTAAGGAACTGTGTGAGCACCACATTTATTACCCATCAATAGAGAGTCACACTGCGTATAATTATTTGAATTTGATGCCTTCGAGGAAATATCAACCAGCCCTCTATACGTCATATCTGAAAAACCGGCACTAATTCCCTTTGATATAATTTTACTTTTTGTATTTTTCCCTAAATGGATCATTTTAGTGCCTGTATCAGCTTTTTGGTGGTTATTCGTAATAGCAATTGAATAAAATTCCCCAACAGAATTATCACCTTTCAAAATGCAACTAGGATATTTCCAAGTGATTGCAGATCCAGTTTCAACTTGTGTCCAGGATATTTTAGAATTCTTTCCTTTGCATAAACCACGCTTGGTTACAAAGTTGTATATACCACCTTTTCCATCCTTGTCACCTGGATACCAATTTTGAACTGTTGAATATTTTATTTCAGCATCATCAAGAGCAACTAATTCAACATTTGCAGCATGCAATTGATTTTCATCTCTCATAGGAGCTGTACAACCTTCTAAGTAACTAACATAGCTTCTTTTGTCAGCAATAATTAAAGTTCTCTCAAACTGACCTGTATTAGATGCATTTATTCTAAAATAAGTAGAAAGTTCCATTGGACATCTAACTCCTTCAGGAATGTATACAAATGAACCATCAGTAAAAACTGCAGAATTTAAAGTTGCAAAAAAATGATCAGTTAATGGAATTACGGAACCTAAATATTTTTTAACTAAGTCTGGATGTTTTTGAATGGCCTCTGAAATTGGACAAAAAATAATACCTTGTTTAATTAATTCTTCTCTAAAAGTTGTTGCAACAGAAACTGAATCAAAAACTGCATCAACTGCGATACCATTTAATCTTGCTTGTTCTTGAAGAGGTATTCCTAATTTTTTGTATGTTTCTAAAAGTTTAGGGTCTAGATCATCTAAACTTTTTGGTTTGTCATCCATGCTTTTAGGTGCAGAATAATAATATAAATCTTGATAATCTATCTTTGGATATTTTGGTTTTTGCCAATCTGGCTCTTCTAATTGTTTAAATCTTTCAAAAGCTTTTAATCTAAAATCAAGCATCCATTGTGGTTCTTTCTTAATATTAGAAATAAATTTAATTACATCCTCATTTAAGCCTTTAGGTGCTCTAGTATTTTCTATGTCGGTTGAGAAGCCGTATTTATAATCTTTTAATTTATCAATTTCCTTCTGTCTATTTTCCATCTTAATTTACCCGTTCTGAATTATTTTTTAACAAATCCTGTAAACTTTTTTTTTCAAAAAATGTATTGATATGAGTTTCTAATTCATCCCAAAGATTGTGTGTTACACATTTAGTTGCTTTACCATTGCAACCTTTTTTTGACTCTTTTTTACACTGAACAGTTTTAACTTTTTCATCTACTGCATTTAAAATATTTGTAAGTTTAATTTCGTTTGGTTTTTTTGATAAGACATATCCACCTTGGGTTCCTCGTGTACTTTTCACAATTTGATTTTTTTTTAGTTTTGAAAAAATTTGCTCCAAATAGTCTAAGGAAATTCCTTGTCTTAATGAAATATCCCTCAAAGATACTGGATTAATAGTATCGAACCTTGCAAGATCAACTAATGCCATAACAGCATATCTACCCTTTGATGTTAATTTCATAATACCCTTTAAATTGTGGGCTTTTTATACATACCTGACTAAAATGGTCAAGTTTAGACTTTAAAAAAAAACTAACATTTTGTCGCTCAGTTGTGATAAACGTAACTTTTTTTTGAGAATAATAATCAATTGCGCTTATGGATAATAAAATCTTAGAAATATTCATTCCAGGTCCTGCTGGACGTCTTGAAGCTAAATATTTTAAAAGTAAAAAAAATACTTCCCCTATAGCATTAGTATTACAACCTCATCCACAGTATGGGGGAACCATGAATAACAAAGTTGTAGTAGATACATTCCATACATTTATGGACAATGATTTCTCAGTTTGTAGAGTTAACTTTAGAGGAGTTGGAAAAAGTGATGGAGAATTTGATAATGGTCAAGGAGAACTAGCAGATGCAGCTGCAGCACTGGATTGGCTAGAAAGGGAAAATTTTGATAATTCACAATGTTGGGTGTCTGGTTTTTCTTTTGGATCATTGATAGCCATGCAGCTATTAATGAGAAGACCAGAAATCAATAGATTTATTGCTATTTCGCCTCAACCTAATGTTTATGATTTTTCTTTTTTATCACCATGTCCTACATCTGGAATGGTAGTTTATGGAAAAAAAGATGAATTAGTTCCAGTAGAGTATATTACAGATCTAGATAAAAGACTCAGCGCACAAAAAGGAATTAAAGTTGAATTTCACGCTATATCAGATGCCAATCATTTTTTTTCTAAAACAGATAACATGTTAATTAAAAATCTTGATAAATATATTAAAAAAGAGACAGCTCTTTATTAGATTAGAAATTTTTTACTAGTTTCCCACCGACTGTAGGTTTTGCACATCCTGTTGTATTTGGAAATGAAATAGGCAAATCCAAAAATGATCTTATAGCTAAATATCCAAATGCCTGAGACTCAATAAAATCACCATTAAAACCATAATTATCTATATTATCTAAAATAAAATTTTTTTTATTGTTAAAATTTTCTTTAATACAATCTATTAAAGCAATATTTTTCCTTCCTCCCCCAGAAATTAAGTATTTAATTTTACTATCAGTGCCTATATTTTCTATTCCTTTAGCTATTAGATAACCTGTAAAGTTAGTTATAGTTTTGCATCCATTTTCTAATGAAAGACCCCTTGCAAAAGAGTTATCAAAGTCTTTGATATCTAAAGATTTTGAGTATGCATCTATATTAAAATTATCGATAATCTGGTTAGTAATTAATTGATCAATTTTGCCAGCTTTCGAAATATTTCCATTTTCATCAAATTTTTTATTTGAATTTTTTCTAACCCAGTCATCTATCAAACAGTTTCCAGGCCCTATATCAAAAGCAGTAATATTATCTTCAAAGTTATTAGAAATACCCAAAATCTTGGTTAGGTTTGTTATTCCTCCAATATTTATAAATCCAATTGGAAATCCTGTTTTGAATTTTTCATTTATAATCTTGGATAAAAGAAGGTGAAATATTGGTGTTAAAGGAGCTCCTTGTCCCTCATTTTCTATATCTTTTTGTCGAAAGTCATAAACTACCTTTTTTTTTAATAATTGGGACAGTAGCTTTCCATCTCCAAGTTGTTTTGAAATTTTTTTTTGTGGATCATGAAATATTGTTTGTCCGTGAAAACCAATTAAATCAATTTCTTTATTATATTCCAACAACATATGATTAATTTTTTCAGCATGAAAAACTGTTATTTTTCTCTCTAAATTTCCCAATTCCTTTGAATTTTTTAATAAATCATTTTGATTTACTACTAAGGTTCGTAATCCAATCAATTCTTCTTGAAGATCGACATCATACTCAAAATACTTATCCAAAATGTTATAAAATTGATATTGTCCATCTGACTGGATTATTGATATGTCAACTCCATCCATCGAAGTTCCACTCATCAATCCTATAGATGTATATAATTTCTGTTTCATTGATATTCTTTTTATTAAAAATTTGTATATTGTAACTATAGACTTATGAATAAATTTTTAAAAGAATTTAAAGATCGTGGATATTTCTACCAATGTACTAGTGAGGATGAATTATCAAATCTACTAAATAAAGAAAAAATCAAAGCTTATATTGGTTTTGATTGTACTGCAGAAAGTTTACATGTTGGTAGCCTACTTCAAATAATGTGTTTGCGATTACTTCAAAAAAATGGACACCGACCAATAGTTTTAATTGGTGGAGGAACTACAAGAATTGGTGATCCCTCAGGAAAAGATAAAACAAGAAAAATTTTAAGGGAAGAAGAAATCGAAAAAAATATTAAAAATATTAAAAATATTCTTAAAAAATTTTTAGATAATAATGATCCAAGTATAAAACCAATCTTTGTAAATAATTTTACTTGGTTAAAAAATTTAAATTATATCTCTTTTTTAAGGGATATTGGAAAGCACTTTACTATAAATAGGATGTTAACCTTTGATAGTGTCAAATTAAGATTAGATAGAGAACAATCACTAAGTTATATGGAGTTTAATTACATGATTTTACAAGCATATGATTTTCTTGAATTAAATAAGAAAGAAAATTGTGTCTTACAAATCGGAGGTTCAGATCAATGGGGGAACATTGTTAATGGTGTTGAGCTAATTAAAAGATATTCTAATAATCAAACCTTTGGTTTAACAACTCCGTTAATTACACTGGCAACTGGTGCTAAAATGGGGAAAACCGAAAGTGGGGCTATTTGGTTAGATGAAAAATACTTATCAGCTTATGAATATTGGCAATTTTGGAGAAACGTAGATGATAGAGATGTAATTAAATTTTTAAAAATGTTTACTGAAATTGAAATTAAAGAAATAGAAACGATTAAAGACAAAGATATAAATGAATTAAAAATAATACTTGCTAATAAAACTACAGAAATGTTGCATGGTAAGGAAGCAGCTAAAAATTCTGAGCAAGCAGCAAAAGAGGCTTTTTCTGGAAACACTCTGGGTTCGAACATACCTAAAGTTAAAATTCAATCAAATAAAATAGAGGAAAAAATAAATATAGTAGACCTTGTTTTATTATCTAAACTAGAAAACTCAAAAAGTGAAATCAGAAGACTTATAAAAGGGAATGCGGTAAAAATAAATGATGATGTGATTTCAGATGAAAAATTCGAAGTCAAAAAAATTTTATTTAAAAATAATTATCTTAAACTTTCCCTTGGAAAAAAAAGACATATTAAAATAGAATTAAATTAATTTTTTTTAATTTTCTCTAAAGTTCTAGTAATAAACCTGGGTGTTAAAGTTTTTATAGGATTTACTGTAGTTTCTAAATCTTTAGGGGGACCTTTAATTTTAAAGCTGACTCCAAAAACACCCTCACCCACTTTCTTTCCAATCAATAAATCTCCAAGTAAAGGTATTGAAGCAATAGATCTATTGATTGTTGTCGCTGGAACTAAGGTTCCTCTTAAACTGATTAATTTACTCTCCTCAATGTATCCTTCCAGTAAAATAGATATTGCTGGACCAATTGCGTATAACTCTTGAATTTTCATAAGTTTATCTTGATTTGTAAAATTCATTTCAAAATCTGTAAATCTTATACCCTCTCCCGTAAGTAAGTCTGCTATTCCTTGAAGAGATGCAAGAGCCAACAACTTGGCTAGCGCTGGAATATCTTTAACTTTAAAGTTATCAATTACTAATTTTGAAGATGAAACTCCATTTTTTTTTAAAGAATAAAAGTCTAAATATCCTTCTCTATCATCTTTAAATCCTTTAATGAATTTATATCTATCAACTAGGGGCTTTGCCTTAGATGAGAAAAGGGTGGTAATTTTTTCACCTTGATCATTTGTTCTAATTGTAAATTTTATATTTTGCGAATTATCATAAAAGGCCAAAATATCTGCTCCTTCTACTTTATTATTAATAATTTTTATCTTTCCATTTAAATCCTTAACAAAGTGTATTTTATCAAAGTAAACTTTCTTAAAATTTAGGTCCATAATTACGTTATTTTCAAAAAGATTGTTTTCTTTTTTATCATTGGAATCTAGTAAATCCGAAATTAAAGAATTTGCATTAAGTGAGGTGCCATTAATTAAATAATTTTGGCCTTCCACTTTTTTTATATTGTAATTATTTATTTTGTTTTCTGTATCTAAATAATTAAAATTTGCCTGATCAATTTTTATTATTTGATTAGAATCGTTAAGAAATAAATTCTTAATTT
>CACKYY010000003.1 GCA_902604525.1 uncultured Pelagibacteraceae bacterium
TCCGCCTTTAATTTTTTCAACAAACTCATCACTACCCACAATATCTGCTCCAGCATCTTTAGCTTCTTGAGCTTTATTGTCTTCACAGACAACAGCAACTTTTACTTTTTTACCTGTACCACCTGGTAAATTAACTATTGTTCTAATATTAACTTCACTTTTCTTTTGTTTATTGTTTATTTGAAAACTCAAATCTAAAGACTCATCAAATTTGCAAGTACAATTTCTCTTAAGCTCTGGTATCAATTTTTCAAAAACCTCAGCGCTAAGATCTTTTGTTTTTTCTGGTAATTTTTTAAATCTTTTAGAAGACATTATTCTTTTACCTCAATGCCCATTGATCTTGCTGATCCTGCTATAATTTTTACTGCTTCATTGATGTCATGAGCGTTAAGATCATTCATTTTTTCTTTAGCAATATCCTCTAATTGTTTTGTAGAAATTGAAGCTACAATATTTCTTCCTGGTTCTTTTGATCCACCTTTAAGTTTTACTGCTTCTTTAATGTAGTAAGATGCTGGAGGTGATTTAATTTTAAAGTCAAATTTTTTGTCTTTATAAACTGTGATTTCAACTGGAACAGGTTTGCCTGCCATTGATTTTGTTTTATCATTAAAAGCTTTACAAAATTCCATGATGTTTACTCCTCGTTGACCTAAAGCAGGTCCTACTGGAGGAGCTGGGTTTGCTTGACCACCTTTAATTTGTAATTTTATAAATCCACTAATTTCTTTTGCCATTAACTTGCTTTCTCAACTTGGTTATATTCTAAATCTACTGGTGTTGGTCGTCCAAATATAGAAACTGACACTTTAAGTCTAGACTTTTCTTCATCTATCTCTTCAATCATTCCACTGAATGAAGCAAAAGGTCCATCAACAACCTGAACTTTTTCACCAACGCTGTACTCTATACCAGATTTTGGCTGAGCCACACCATCTTTTATTTGACCCAAAATCTTTTCTACCTCTTTATCTGAAACAGGTACTGGAATGCCCTTTGTACCAAGAAAACCACTAACTCTTTTTATGTTCTTTATCATATGATAAATATTGTTATCCATCTCACTCTTAATTAAAACATATCCAGGAAAGTATTTCTTTTTTCTTTGAATTCTTTTTCCTCTTTTTACTTCAGTAACATCATGAGTTGGAACAACTATTTCCTCAAATTTCTCGCTTATTTTAGCTTTATCTGCTTCCTCTTTAATTAGTGAGGCAACTTTATTCTCAAAACTAGAATGAGATTGAACAATGTACCAGTTTTTCATTAAATACTCACCTTAAGTAAAAGTTCTAAGAAAAACTTTAAAACCTGATCTAAAAGTAAAAAAAACAAAGACATCACAACAGCCATCGCAAAAACCATTAAGGCACCTTGCAGAGTCTCTTTCCAAGTCGGCCAAGTAACTTTAAATGCCTCTTGTTTTACCTCTTGAATAAATTTAATCGGGTTTCTCATACTTATTAAGCTCTAATTGGCAGGAGCGGAGGGACTCGAACCCTCAGCCTCCGGTTTTGGAGACCGGCGCTCTACCAATTGAGCTACACTCCTATTTATAGAGTTACTCTATAATTTTAGTTACTACTCCTGCTCCAACAGTTCTACCACCTTCACGAATAGCAAAATTTAATTTTTCAGCCATTGCAATCGGTGTAATTAATTTAACTGTGAATTTAGCATCATCACCTGGCATAACCATTTCAGTTCCAGCTGGTAATTCTACCTCACCTGTTACATCAGTTGTTCTAAAATAAAACTGTGGTCTATATTTAGTAAAGAAAGGAGTGTGTCTTCCACCCTCATCTTTTTTAAGTACATACGCTTGAGCTTCAAATTTAGTATGTGGAGTAATTGATCCAGGTTTACATAGAACTTGACCTCTTTCGATGTCATCTCTTTCTATACCTCTCAATAAAATTCCAACATTATCACCAGCTTCACCTGTATCTAAAAGCTTTCTAAACATTTCAACACCAGTACAAACTGATTTTTTTGTTTCTTTAATTCCAACGATTTCAACTTCTTCACCAGTTTTAATCACTCCTGACTCAACTCTACCAGTTGCAACTGTTCCTCTACCAGAAATTGAAAACACATCCTCAACAGGCATCAAGAAAGGCTTATCTACTTCTCTAGCTGGTTGTGGAATATGCTCGTCAACAGCTTTCATTAATTCTAAAATTGAATTTTTTCCAATTTCATCATCTCTTCCTTCAACAGCTGCTAAAGCAGAACCTTTAACGATTGGTGTTTTATCACCAGGGTATTTATAAGAAGTTAAAAGTTCTTTAATTTCTTCTTCAACAAGTTCAATCATTTCTTTATCATCAACTTGATCAACCTTATTTAGATAAACAACAATTGCTGGAATACCAACTTGTCTACCTAAAAGAATATGTTCCCTAGTTTGTGGCATTGGACCGTCTGCAGCATTTACAACTAAAATCGCACCATCCATTTGTGCTGCACCAGTAATCATATTTTTTACATAGTCAGCATGACCTGGACAATCTACGTGAGCATAGTGTCTCTTTTCAGTTTCATATTCAACGTGAGCGGTTGAAATTGTTATTCCTCTTTCTTTTTCTTCTGGCGCTTTATCAATTTGATCGTAAGCAACGGCAGTTCCACCACCTGCTTGTGCTAACACATTTGTGATTGCAGCAGTAAGAGTTGTCTTACCATGATCCACATGACCAATAGTCCCAATGTTACAGTGGGGTTTATTTCTTACAAATTTTTCTTTCGACATTACTTTTTTACCTCAGTTTTATTTGTTTCATTACTAATTTTTTCTTGGAGCGGGTAAAGGGAATCGAACCCTTACATCCAGCTTGGAAGGCTAGCGTTCTACCATTGAACTACACCCGCACAACCCCAAGAGTAACACTCCATTGCTACTTAAAATTCTATCGAATGGTGGAGGGGGAAAGATTCGAACTTTCGAAGACCGAAGTCAACGGGTTTACAGCCCGCCCCATTTGACCGCTCTGGAACCCCTCCTTTTGGGGAAGTGTCCCCTGTTCAATAAAGCTTTAAACAACATGCGTTTTATATATTTTATTTATGCAAATGCAACACGTGATTTAATAGGCAAATATTCAAAAAAACGTGTAAAACTGATCATAATTTATGAACAAATCCTCATTTTTTATTGTTGGTCAACATGCTGTAATCGAGGCTCTTCGAAACCCACAAAGAAAAGTTTTAAAAGTTTTTTTAACTGAAGAAGCAAAAAAAAATATTCACAGAAAAAACCAAAATAAAAATCTTCTAGAAAACGTTAAGGTTTATTTTAAATCAAAAAAAGAATTGGATAAATATTCATCTAAAGAACAGTTAATGCATAATGGTTACGTTGCTGAACTAGAGCATTTAGATCAACCTGACCTTAAACAATTTATAAAAGACAAAAATAATCTCACATTTGTTTGTTTGGATGAAGTAACAGACCCAAGAAATATCGGCTCTTTAATTAGGAGTGCTGCTTCGTTTAAAATTGATGGTTTGATAATAAAAGAAAGACATTTTCCAAGTGATAGTAAGCTAATGTACAAATCTGCTAGTGGATGTATGGAACATTTAAATATTTTTGAAGTATCTAACATAAATTCAACACTAAAAAATTTAAGGGAAAAAAATTTTTGGGTATATGGTTTTGATGCAAAGGGAGAAAAAAATTTTACAGATATCAAGTGGGAAGGAAATAATATTTTATTATTTGGTTCTGAGGGTTTTGGTATGAGAGAACATACTGGTAAATATGCTGATTTCTTTGTTAAAATTAATATGAATGATAAGATTGAAAGTTTAAATATCTCCAATAGTGCTGCTATTGTCTTTCATCATTTAAGTTATATTAAAAAAAAGAGTTGATTATTTAATAAATAGTTAATAATTATTGCGCATGCCCTTGTAGCTCAGTTGGTAGAGCAATTGATTTGTAATCAATAGGTCCGCGGTTCGAATCCGTGCGGGGGCACCATTAAATTTTTACCAAGCAGTCAACTTCCAACACTTATCCGCATCTTCAAGACGAACATAGCAACCCAGAAAAGACATTATTTTAAATGCAAAAAAACCACAGATTAAAACTATTGCTATTAATATAATTGGGTTAATTTTTTTCATATTAATTTGTTTCACCTCTTAATTGTTCAATTTTAATTTTTTTTTGTAAACTTCGGTTTTTATCATAAAGTAGATTAAACTTAATTTTGCTATTAGTTTTAATTATTATCGACTTCGCGTTTCTTACTTCTAGATTATCAGCAACTGCACTTATGGGTCTTTTAACTGAATTTAAGTTAGTAATAGTGATTTTTGATTTATCATTAACAATCTTTCCTTTCCATCTTCTTGGTCTAAATGGGCTAATTGGAGAAATAGATAATTTTTTAGAATTTAAACTTAATATTGGACCATGAACTGATAAATTATAAGCAGTGCTTCCTGCGGGTGTTGATACTAAAACTCCATCAGAAACTAAGTTTTTAATTATTTGTCTTGAACCTTGTTTGATTGATAGTGATGCTGCCTGTCTGCTTTGTCTAAGAACAGACACTTCATTAATAGCTATTGATTTCTTTATTTTGTTATTCTTATTTTTAACGGTCATTTCTAAAGGAGAAATTGAGATCATATTGGCTTTAGTTAAATTTTTAATAATATTTTTTGAAGAAAATATATTCATTAGAAATCCATAATTTCCAGAATTAATTCCATAAAATTGTTTTTTTGAATTTTTATTTTTTTTAAGCGTTTGAAGCATAAAACCATCACCCCCTATAACAATTACCAAATTAGATTTTTTAAATAGATTAGCTTCAATCTTTTTTGTGAGTATATTTTTAATTCTAAGAGATTTTTTATTTTTATCAGAAATAATTTGAGGATTACTCATTTAATGGTGCCCTCGGCCAGACTCGAACTGGCACTCCGCAAGCGGCAAGGATTTTAAGTCCTTTGTGTCTACCAATTTCACCACGAGGGCATTACTGAATTTCATGAGTGTTTATGCTAATATTTATAATTGAACAAGAAGAATAAGTAAAATTTTTATTTATTCGAATATTTTATAAATCTTAATGAATAGTTGGAATGTTTAACTAGGACAAAATTAATAATGAATAAATATCTTTAATAATTATGATTATGCTTAATGAAAAAAGATGTTGTTAATTCTCACTTAAAAAAAAAAGCACAATCAAAACTTGCTTTATCAATTAGCTTATTTATTGTGCTTTTAACATCTACTGGATACATCTTTAATTCTAAAGGAATAATTTTTCTTTTCTATATTTCCTGTTTTGTATTTTTCTACAATTTAGTAATCCACTTCTTATTAAAAAAATTTGATATTTAATCATGATTAAAACACTTATTAAATTAAAGATATTAAAATTTATACTAATAGGGGGTGTGTCGGCAGCTTATGTTTTTAAGAGATATTGTGATAAAAAAAATAAAGCAAAAAGTAAATTAAAAGAAGATAATTTAATAGAAAACAAATTATGATTGAACAAATTAGCGTTCATTTGACCTCCATGATTTTGGGAATAATGCTATTCTTTTCGTTTGTAATAGCTCCTGTTGTCTTTACCACATTAGATGAGAATAATGCTCGAAAGTTTATAAGAAGAATATTCCCGTTTTATTATAACATTAATTTAGGAATAAGTTTTATTGTTCTCACAACATTTATATTGTTGAGTAAGATAGGAGTTGATTTTTATCTAATATTAGTAATTACAGTTTTATTTGCTACTTCAAACTATTTATTAATGCCATTAATTAACAAATTTAGAGATGAGAAACAGGATAAAAAATTTAAATACTTACATTTTCTATCTGTTCTTATTAATTTTGTTCAAATGATTTGTTTGGTATTTCTTCTAATTTAAGAACTAGGTATTTTGTTTTTTCATTTTTAAATAAATATTTTTAAATACATAACGATAAAGCTCATAGATAGTAAGATAAATAAAGTACAAATTTGAAATTAACCATATACCTAGAAACAAATAATCAAAAATATTATTAAAAACAAATAATGAGCTTAATAAAATTTTCAATGATGAAATAAACCATAATACCATAAACGTAAAAGAATAATTTTTGTATTTATTAACTCTTAGTGGATGAATAAATTTGATAGGTATAAACTTTAGCAATATGCAAATAGATATTATAAATAAATTATACACTTGAGATAGATCAAATATGTATAAATAAAAAAGTAATATGTTCCAGATACATGGAAAACCTTTGTAAAAGTTGTCTGAAGTCATCACGTTAGTATTTGAATACGATATTGCTGATATAATTAATATAATCGAAGGTATAATTATTTCAAAAGGTGTAGGTACAAATTTAAAACAATATATCATCACAGATGGGATTATTATGTAATTAAAAAAATCAATTATGCTATCTAGCATCTTCCCATCGATATTTTTTACAAAGAAAGAAACTCTTAATTTTCTTGCCAACGTACCATCAACTGCATCAATTAATAATGCAATTCCCAAAAATAAAAAAGCTGATTTTAAATTATTATTAAATATGCATGTAATTGCAAAAAAACCTGCTATTAACCCGGAACATGTTATCAAATGGACAGTCCAAGCTCGCAAAACACCTAAATCTTTTTTATTTTTTAGCATTAATTTTTTTAACCGATTAATAAAAATTTCGATGATAAATTCTTGTCGCGGTAGTAATTCTTGCAAATTAATTTTATAAATATTTATAAATGGGGAAAAAATTTAATATTTTAATATTTACTGATCTTGATGGCTCTCTCCTTCATAGAGACACATTTAAGTTTGATCTAATAAAAGATTATCTCAAAAAGTTACTATCTAAAGGTATTTTCATAATACCTAACACGAGTAAAACAGAAAAAGAGATTTTAGAATTTAATAATGAGCTAGGATCGAGCTTACCACACATTGCTGAAAATGGTGCGGTTATAAATGGTTTAAATTTGCTAAACGCTAATTTACCTAAAGAATTAATCCTAAGTAAAGAAAAGGATAATCTAGCAAAAATTTTTGAAAAATCAGTTCCAGGTTATTTACAAAATAAATGTAAATGGTTATCTGAGATGGACAAGAAAAAACAAAGTTTAATTTTTGGATTAAAAGATGAAAAACTTAAAACGGCTTTAGATCGTAAATACACTATTCCTTTTTTATTTGAGGGAAATAAAAATGAAAAAAAAGAATTATCTAAAATTGTAAAAAAAAAAGGTTTAGCTTTACAGGAAGGCGGTAGAGTTATTAATTTAACTGATAAAGTCAATAAAGCTAAAGCGCTTCAAGTATTTGTAAGATTTTTTAAGAAAAAAAATCAAAACGTAAAAACAATTGCAGTTGGTGATAACTACAACGATTTAGATATGCTTAAAATTAGTGATTTTCCTTGCTTAGTATTTAATGATAAATTTACATTAGATCAAATCCCTATAAATGATTTAATAGTAACAAATAAGCCATCACCAGAGGGCTGGGCAGATGTGATCAAAATGGCTCTGGTTAAAATAAATAAAAATTACTAAAGTTAACTATGAGCGATTTTTCTCAAAATGGAATAATTTCAACGCTTCATGATTTTGGAACAAAATCTTTAGAGCAGATAGAAAAAGAACTTTTAGGTTTCTCGAAAGAAAGGAAGATGGAACTAATCTTGCCATGTCTTTATTCAGAATTAAAAGGTGATGCATTGCCTAATATTATAAAAGAGATTAGTAAAACAAATTACATAAATCATATAATTATAGGCTTAGATCAAGCAAGCGAGTCCGAAGCAAGGAAAGCTTGGACTTTTTTTGAAAAATTAGAAACTCCTTTTACAATCCTTTGGAATGATGGACCTAATTTAAAAAAATTGGATAAAGAGTTACAAAAAAAAGGATTAGCTCCAAATGAGCATGGTAAAGGAAGAAATGTTTGGTATTGCATAGGAATGTCAATAGCAAGAGATAGTGCAAGATCTGTTGCATTACATGATTGTGATATCAAAACTTATGACAGAAGAATGTTAGCAAAATTATTTTACCCAGTTGTAAACCCCCTTTTTAATTTTGAATTTTGTAAAGGCTTTTATCCAAGAGTTGCTGACAACAAGATGAATGGACGTGTAGCAAGATTATTAGTTTTTCCTCTGTTGAATGCTTTAGAAAAAACTATTGGCAAAAGTGACTATTTAGATTTTATGAAATCATTTAAATATCCTCTTGCAGGAGAGTTTTCATTTAGAAGGAATATCTTGCCTGAACTTAGAATTTCATCTGACTGGGGTATAGAAATTGGAATTTTATCTGAAATGCAAAGAAATTTTTCTCCTCAAAATATTTGCCAAGTAGATTTAGCAGATACTTATGACCATAAACATCAAGATTTATCTCTTGATGATGAAAAAAAAGGTTTATCAAGAATGTCTATAGATATTATAAAAACTTTTATAAAAAAATTAGCAACTCAAGGTCATTCATTTAGTAGAGAACAATTAAGATCTTTGAAAGCAACATATTACAGATCTGCTTTAGATCTTATAGATGCTTACAGAGCTGATGCTGAAATGAATGGTCTAAAATTTGACTCTCATACGGAGGAAAAAGCAGTTGAGTTATTTTCAAGCAATATAATTAGAGCTGGAGAGGATTTTTATCTAAACCCAATGGATGCACCTTTTATACCTACATGGAGTAGAGTAAAAAGTGCAATACCAGATTTTCTAGTAAGATTAGAAAAAGCTGTTAATGAAGATAACAGACGTTATCTATAACATTTTTAAAAAAGTTAAAAATTATTATTCAACTATTAATTGATAGTAATTAATTTTTATCAAATATTTGCGACATGATATCAAATATAGTATTTTTTTAAAAAAAATCTCAGGAGGAGAAATGAAAAATATAGTTAAAATATTTTGCATAATTTCATTATTCATTACAAATGTTGTTTATGCGGATATTAAATTTTGGACTACAGAAGTCCAACCTGCTCGAATGGCTAAACAAGAGGAAATGGCAAAAGCTTTTGAAGCTAAGACAGGTATTAAAGTAGATGTAATTCCGATTGAAGAAAAAGAGTTGGGCACTAGGGCAACAGCTGCAGCGGCAGCTGGAGATTTACCAGATGTGATTTATCATACTCTACAATATGTGTTGCCTTGGGCAGAGGCAGGTATATTAGATGTTGATGCTAATAACGCTGTAGTTAAAGCACTTGGTAAAAATACTTTTGCTCCAGGTGCTCTTAATATGGCTAAGTCAGGATCAAAAATTGCTGCTGTTCCAGTTGATGGATGGACACAGATGGTTGTTTACAGAAAGGATCTTTTTGAAAACGCTGATCTAGAGCCACCAACAAGTTATGCCAACATTGTTAAAGCTGTTGAAAAATTATCAAAAGTAAATGGCGTGTTTGGTTTCGTTGCTGCTACAAAAACTGATGAAAACTTTATGAGTCAAGTTTTAGAACATGTTCTTTTAGCGAATGGGGTAAACATAGTTAAAAAAGGTGGTATCAAGAAGCAAGGTAAAAAATTAAAAGAAGCATTAGAGTTTTATAAAGTCATTGCGAAGGCAAGTCCTCCTGGTGAACTTTATTGGAAACAATCAAGAGCACTTTATTTTGCTGGAAAGACACCGATGATAATTTGGTCTCCATTTATTATGGACGAGCTTGCAGGTTTAAGAGACTCAGCTCCACCGACTATAAATAGTGATCCAACATCTCCTGAACTTGCATCTAAAACTGGTTTTATAACTAATTTTAGTGGACCAAGTAATAAAAAAGGTGCTGCATGGGCTGATATCAGATACTTTGGTATAACAGCTGACGCTGATACTGATGAAGCAAAGCAATTTATCATGTACTCAATGGATGAAGGCTATACAAGTACCTTATCTATTGCTCCAGAGGGTAAATTTCCAGTAAGAAGAGGAAATTCGAGCGATCCTGAAGCATTTACAAAAGCTTGGAGTAAACTGCCAGTTGGAGTTGATAGAAAAGCTCCTTTGTCAGATCTTTATGACCCAGATGTTATAAACAACATTGTTGCAGGTTTAGACACTGCAAATAGATGGGGAGTTAAAGAAGGCGAGCTATCTAGAGCATCTAAAATTATTAATTCACAATTCATAAACAGAATCACAAGAGAATATATCGATGATGAAATTTCTGTTGATGAAGCAGTTGATAAAATAAATGCTGGATTAGCTAGCTTCTAATAATTTAAATTAATTAAAAAAGCGGATAAGATTACTTATCCGCTTTTTTTTATGAAAGATACTTTAGCAAACACTGAAAAGAAAACTGCATATATTTTAACTTTACCTGCAGTTGCTTTAGTTTTTGCAATAATTTTATTTCCTATTTTTGCAAATGTTTGGATAAGTTTCAAAGAGGTTGAGCTTAAAGATATAAGAATACCTGAGCCAAGAGCTAAAAAAATTGTCAAATCTATATCTGAAGATCCTTCTAAAATAAAAATTTTATATAAATTAAGAAATAGCTCCTTACTTCAGGAAATTAGGGATGTCTCATTTCAAGATAAATTTCCAAAAAATTTTGAAATTGAAAAATTAGACCCACGTTGTGATTACAAAAAATATACTTTAAAATGTAAATTTGGTAATTGGCCAGCAAAATATAGAGAAAATTTTCAAATAGCATTTAAAACAAATGATGGTTCAAATATTGATAAAAAAGCTATCAAATCAACAAAACCTAAATTAAATGGTACGTCGGATAATATATTACTTAACACTAATTTTACTTTAAAAAATTTCAAGAAAGTTTTATTTGATAATGAATTTGTAGACCTGCTACTAACAACTTTTTACTACACTTTTTTTGGTACAGTTGGTTCAATAATATTTGGTATTTTAACAGCCCAAATGGTTAATCAAAAGTTTTATGGTAGAACATTTATGCGAAGTGTTTTACTTTTTCCCTATGTTGCTCCAGTTGTCGCTCTAGCTTATACGTGGGAACTTCTATTGGATCCAAATAGTGGGACTTTAAATAGTTTGCTAATCAACTACCAAGTTATTGAAACTCCCATAAATTTACTCGGACAAAAATACATCGACATTAATATATTAGGGTTTGATTTTAAATTAAGACTAGCTCTCACAACAGTAATTATGTTTGAGATTTGGAGATATTTTCCTTTAGCTTTTTTATTTATTCTCGCAAGACTTCAAGCTATTCCAAAAGAATTATATGAAGCAGCTGATGTTGATGGAGCAAGCCCATTTCAAAAGTTTTTTAATATAACACTCCCCCAAATTACTGCAGTTATATCGATTTTGTTTATGATAAGATTTATTTGGAATTTTAATAAGTTTGAAGATGTTTTCTTACTTACTGGTGGCGCTTCAGGAACCAGAACTTTACCAATAAATGTTTATCAACAAGGTTTTGCTATATCTGATATTGGAATGGGATCAGCTGTTTCAATAGTAATTGTTGTTTTACTTTTGTTGTTTATGTTTTTTTACTTTAAGCTTTTAGGAAAGAGAGTCGATGAAAACTAAAAATTTAATTTTATTTATATTAATATCATCATTTTTTTTGATTTTTATTGTTTCTATATGGAAAATATTAGCAACTTTACAAGGGCTAAATATTCAAAACTTTAACCTTCAAATAATTTTTATTTTTGGTGTTCTAATATCATTTGCTAACTTAAGAATAGGAAATAAAATTAAAGTTTTTTATAAATCAATTCTTTTTTCTTTAATTTTTGTTATTTGTGATGGTTACCTCATTCAAAATTTACCACTGTGGTATAATTTTGGTAATTTTTTAATTTTATATTTTTTTGTTAATAAAATTAATAAATATAATTTTGAAAATTTAAGAGAACAGCACTCGACACAGGTTATCTTTTTTGACTTCTTAACTTTATTTGGAATTTTACTTTTTTCTTTCGTAATACTTTTTCCTTTTTATATGATGCTAATAACAAGTTTTAAAACTCAAATAGCATTATTAGTTAACCCATTAGACTTTAGTATTAGTTTTGATCAAGATTTGAAGGGTTTATTTAAATCCTATTTTGTAATTTTTGAATCCTATAATTTTGGTAGATATATTTTAACCAGCACTATCGTCTCTGTGGGTACTGTGATCATAACTCTTATTTTTGCTATTCCAGCAGCATATGCAATTGCTAGATTAAATTTTTTTGGAAAAACCTTTATGTCAACATCAATATTGATAATTTATATGTTTCCCGCAATAGTTTTAGTAATTCCTCTGTACACAATCTTTAGTCAATTAGGTCTAAGAAATTCCATAGAGGGTTTGTTGATTGTTTACACAGCCACAACACTTCCGGTAGCTATCTACATGCTTCAAGGATACTTTAAAAGTATCCCAAAGGAATTAGAGGAGGCGGCAATATTAGACAAACTTAGTTGGTTTGGAATAATTACTAAAATTATAATTCCACTGAGTATTCCTGCAATATCTTCTGTGGCTTTATATGTTTTTATGATAGCTTGGAATGAGTTTTTATTTTCTTTAATGTTTCTAGATAACCCTAATTCTTTTACTCTTTCAAGAGCAATACAATATTTAAGTGGTGATGCAGAAACACCAAGACAATATTTAATGGCTGGTTCAGTAATCGTAACTTTACCTGTTCTATTTATTTTTGTTTATTTTGAGAAATATCTAGTCAGTGGTCTTACTGCAGGCAGTGTGAAAGGATGAGAAATAATTTAATTGAAAAAGCAAAAAAAGTTTTATTAGGTAATAAAAAAAGAGGGTTTACATTGCCTACAAATAACAAATTGTATCCTGCTCAATGGAAATGGGATTCAGGCTTTATTGCTCTAGGATACTCACATTTTAATCTCAAATATGCAATTGATGAAATATCGACTCTTCTAAAAGGACAATGGAAAGACGGAATGATACCTCATATTTTATTCCATGATTTGAATACAAATTATTATCCAAATCATTCGGTATGGAATTGTGGAAACAAGATACATTCATCAGGAATAACCCAGCCGCCAGTGCTGGCAATAATATTAAAAAAAATTTTAGATAAAAATAAAATTAAAGTTACTCAAAAAATAAAAATTAAGTCAATGGTTCAAAAACTTAAAAAATATCATGAATGGTTAATTAAATATAGGGATCCAAAAAATACTGGGTTAGTCTCTATACTACATCCCTGGGAAAGCGGATATGACAATTCTCCACTATGGGACTATTCAATGAATGAAGTTAAAGTTGAAAAAAACTTAAAATACAAAAGAGGAGATAATAAAGTTATAAATCCAGAATATAGACCTTTAGACTCAGATTATGATAGATATGTAACAATTAAAAATCATTTAAGAAATAATAAATATAATCCAAAACATCTTTACAAAAAGTCAATGTTTAACGTTGTTGATGTCGGTTTTAATTCAATATTTTTAAGAGCAAATAAAGATTTACTTGAATTACTTAAAATTTTTAATTTTGAACATAAAAAATTACATAAATTTATTTTAAAATCAGAAAATAAAATTGAAAAACTATATAATAAAAAAAAAGGAGTTTTTACTAATTACGATGTAAAAAATAAAAAAAAAATTGTCGTACCTTCAATAACTAATTATTTTATCTTATTTGCTAATTTAAAAAATCAAAATATTAACAAAAAAATAATTAAAAATTTGAAAAATCATAACTTAAAAAAAAAATATATGTTTTCCAGTATTAAGCCCAATTATAAAAAATTTGAGGAAAAGCGTTACTGGAGAGGTCCAGTATGGATAAATTGTAACTGGATTATTTACCAAGGTTTAAAAAATAAAGATAAAAAATTTGCTAATATAATCAAAGAAAAAACAATTAATCTCATAGAAAAAAACGGCTTTTATGAATATTATAGTTTTAAAACTGGTAAAGCATTTGGGGCAAATAACTTTTCTTGGTCCGCTTCTCTCTTCCTAGATTTAATATTTGAAAAAAATAATAATTAATTAGATTATTTTAAAGTTAAACAAATATAAGTTATTTTTATTTTTGTAAGAATATAAATTCAAAATAATAATTAAACTAAGCGATAAAAGCAATATCGGTTGATACAAAACATCAAAATCTAATAAATGATTAATAATCCTGTTGAAATAAAATATGTATATTACGTAATAAATATTAATTTTGTTAATAAGATATTCATTATTTAAAAAAGAATAACAAAGAAGTGGAAACAGTAAAATATAATCATAATTTGAATGAGGGAAAAAAATTAAAGGACATATTAAAATTAATGACATTTTAAAAAAATTATCCTTATTTTTATTAATCCTAATTAACACTATAAAATTTATAAAAAAAATCAAAAAAATAAAAATAGATTTAGTTAACAATGTTTTGTTTGATAAAAAATATATATTAATTAATGAATAAAAATCAGCATCTTTTATGTACCCTTTTTGAAGTGATAATTGTATTGGTTCAAAAAAATTTATTAATGGATCCGAATTAGTAAATGAAAAATAAACAAGCCAACCTATTAAGTAAGGCAATGTAGAAATTAAAAAATTTTTATATTCTTTATTTGCTATAAAGTTTAAAAAAATAACGTATCCGGAACTATATTTTATATATGAAAATCCAGAAAAAAAATTTGCTAACCTTGAATTAGCAATGAATGGCAGCATCATGAAAAACATCACAAATAGACTTTGCTGACCATAATTTAAAGTCATTCTTGTTGGATAACAGGTAATAAAAATTAAAATTAATAATATACTTTTATATTTTGATAATTTTAAATATCTGCAAGCTGCAATTGGAATTAAAAAAGCAAACAAAATATTTGTGATTAACCACATTAACCTTGCTTTTTCCCATTCTAGAATAGAAAAAGGATATAAAATTACATGAAGTATATGTGCATACTCACCATTTTGGCATAAAAAATCTCCCCTACCATTCAAAATAAACTTTTGGTAGTGGTTTACACCCTCCCAGAATAAAACCGAAGGTTGCCATTGAAAATCACACCCATTTACCAATCCCTTACTTATGGTGTTTATAAAAGACAAGATTGAAACAATAATAAGAAGATTTAAGAAGATTAACTTATTTTTAATAAAAAAATTTGATATCATTTATTTCTGATTTTTAATCAACCCATACTGATAGTTTCTTGCTTCAGTTACTTCTGGTGGAAGATTTAGCTCAACATCATCTAATCTTATAACCTCATCCTTAATTATATCTCTTTTTAATAAAGCATTATCTGTAAGACCTAGTGGTAAAATCATTTCTTTTTTTGATTTTTCTGAGGTAATTAATCTACCTCTTGCACAAAAACCACCTTCTCCATCAAGCTTGTCACCTGCTTTTAAGTTTTTTTTAGCATAACTTGCAACATCTGCATTATAACTTTTTGTATAGCCTGTTGCTCTATTATCTAGTGCTATTGAATAGACTGATTGTGCTAATTCTAAACCAATATAATGATAAGGTCTCCAGATTGCTGAATAATTTCCAGATGCATCAGTTACCATTCCATAATCTTTAAAACAATTTTTTACATAATCATTCTGAGCCTTTATAACAACATAAACACCCCATCTTAAATCATTTGGAATTTCTTTTTTTTCTATATCTATACTTGAAATAACCTCTACCTGGCCATCAAACTCAATTAATCCACCGTCATTTTTTGGGATCATTTTTTTTGCAATATCATAAACACCAACTGGAGGAAAAGTTAATCCATTACTAGGACACTTTAAATTAGCTGCATTACTTACTGCACACATTTCAATAGCAGATTTGTCTCCACATAAAAAACTATTGAACATTTTTGGGTTCATTCCAGACTCTTTCTCAGCTCGCTCTTTAGTTAGACCATAGTGACCCCAAACAGTGTCAGGTGTAGAATATTCAAAAGTTGGATGATATTTTGTTCCTTTGCCAGCACAAACTATTGAAAATCCGTTTAATCTTGCCCACTCTATTTGCTCTAGAATTAAAGATGGTTGATCTCCATAAGCCATAGAACATATAACACCTTTGTCTTGTGCAAGATCAGATAAATATTTACCACAAGTTATATCAGCTTCAACATTAACTAATATAACATGTTTATTATTTTTTATTATATTTGTTGCATGGACTGTTCCAACTATTGGGTTGCCTGTTGCCTCAACAAAAATTTCGATATCTCTATCAAGAACTTCCTCTAACGAATTTGAAAAATTTATTTGTTTAACTACTTGTTCATTTAATCCGCTTTTCAAACAATTTTTCTTTGCTTGATCAACATTAATATCAACTATGGTATCTATTTGAATTTTTTCTAGATGATTGTATTGAGCCAAAAACATACTTACAAATTTTCCACATCCGATAAAACAAATTTTTATAGGATCTTTTCTATTTTCTAATTTAGTATGTAAAAACATAATAGATTTTAAGTTTTCAAAGCGTTTTTAAGATACTTTTTATCAAGTTTACAATCTTTATATCCTCTTTTTACAACATTTAGATATCTTTCAGTTGGAAACTTAAATGGTGATTTTTTAACCATTGTGTAAGTCATTACTTTTTTTCCATAATAATAAAAATAATATTTCTTATAAAGTATTGGATAATCCTCATATACATCCAATTTTCTTTCATCGCTTTTTGAAATCTCAAATAAACCTCCAGGTACAATTGAGTTTTTCTTAATTTCAATATCTGCAGCCCTATATTTACTTCTAAAAGTTAGTTTAAAGCCTTTTAAATTAATTTTTTTTAAAAAAATGCTATCTCTGCATCTTCGTTTCATCTGGAAATGGTGCAGATTACTACCGTAAGCAAAATAAAGCATTACCTCTCTACTACTTCAATTTTTTTTGCATTAACAAACTTTAAAATTTGAGAATTACATAAATCTATTTTTGATTGATCCTCAGATCTAATTACAATTGAAACACCTAATTTTCCAGCATGGAAAAAAGGATAGCTTCCTATCTCAACATCTTGATTATCATTTTGTACTTTAGTTAATGAGTTTGCTATTTCACTCTCGACAGTTCTTAAACTTATTGTATGGCTTTTAATTGGTTCACCGCCAACTATGATATTTGTTAAACCACCTAACATCGATTTTAAAATAGATGGTACACCTGGTAAACAAAAAACATTTTCAACATTAAATCCAGGTGCTCCACTTGTTGGATTTAAAATTAAATTTGCATTTTCAGGCATCCAGCACATTTTCTGTCGCCCCTCATTGAATTCACCTGGTTTATAGTATGCCTCTAAAATTTTAAAAGCTTCTTTATGAATTTCATATTTAATCCCAAAAGTTTTTGAAACAGATTCAGCTGTGATATCATCATGTGTGGGACCTATACCTCCAGTTGTAAAAACATAATCATAAGTTGATTTTAACAAATTTAATGTATCTATAATTGTTTTTTCAACATCAGGAATAACTCTAACCTCCTCTACTTTAACACCAATTGAATTTAACCACACCGCTATTGTAGAAGTGTTGGTGTCTTGAGTTCTACCTGACAATATTTCATTGCCTATAATTAAAATAGCGGCATTAACTTTTGTTTTTTTTGTCATTTTATATATATAATTTAGTGATGGAATTTACCAAGTCTTTAATAAAAGGCAAATTAATCAAACGATATAAAAGATTTTTTACCGATGTAAAGTTACAACGCGAGACTGTAACCGCTCATTGCCCTAATACTGGGTCAATGAAAGGCTTGTTAGATGAAGGCAATGAAGTTTACTTACTTCCAAATAACGATCCTAAAAGAAAACTTAAATTTGGACTAGAGATTATAAATTCAAGAAAAAAATTAGTCGGAGTTAATACTCACATGGCTAATAGAATTGTACAGCATGGTTTAGAAAATAACCTGATCAGTGAACTTAAAAATAATGATTTTATTAAACCAGAAGTGTTTTTTAATAAAGAAACCAGATTTGATTTTTTATTGGAAAAAAGTAGCCAGAAAAGCTTTTTAGAGGTTAAAAATGTGACTTTATTTAGAGACAAAAATACTGCCGAATTTCCAGATGCTGTAACATCAAGGGGGTCAAAACATTTATTAACACTTATTGATGCCATAAAAAAAGGCTATAAAACTTATCTATTATTTTTAGTTCAAATTCAAAATATGAAATATTTTAAAATAGCTAAAGATATAGATGAGCAATATTATAAAAATTATTTACTAGCTAAAAAAGCTGGTGTAATTTTTTTAGCTTACAGATGTAATATAAGTTCAAAAAAAATATTTATAGATAAAAAAATTAAAATAGTTGATGAGTGATTATAAAGAAAAATTCGAAAAGATGAAAGTTGCAGGTAATCTGGCAGCAAAAACTTTGGATATGTTAACTGAAAATATAAAAGAAGGTGTAAGTACAGATTACATTGATAAATTAGGATATGAATTTATAAGAGATAATGGAGGCTACTCTGCTCCACTTTATTATAGGGGCTTTACAAAATCACTATGTACATCTTTAAATCATGTTGTCTGTCATGGAATTCCTTCAGATAGAATTTTAAATGAAGGTGACGCAGTTAATGTAGATGTTACTGCAATTGTTGATGAACATTATGGTGATACTAGTAGAATGTTTTGTATTGGCAAAACTCCAGTTAAATTAAAAAATTTAATTGATACAACTTATGAGTCAATGATGAGAGCAATTAAAATTTTAAAACCTGGTATAAAATTAGGTGATATTGGATATACAATCCAATCATTTGTTGAAGATAAAGGTTTCTCTGTTGTTCGTGATTTTTGTGGTCATGGAATTAGTACAACTTTTCATGAATCTCCAAATATTTTACATTATGGAACCAAAAATACAGGTATGGAACTTCGACCTGGTATGACATTTACTATTGAGCCTATGATCAACTCAGGAAAATATGATGTAAAGATGTTAAATGATGGCTGGACAGCAGTTACAAAAGATAAATCTTTATCAGCTCAATTTGAACACACTTTAGGAATTACTGAAAATGGTTATGAAATCTTTACAGAATCTGCTAAGGGTTATTCAAAGCCTCCATATTTATAATTAATGATTAAAAGATACTCGCGTAAACAATTAACTGACATTTGGTCAGAGGAAAATAAATATAAAATCTGGTTAGATGTTGAAATTGCTGCTGCAGAAGCCATGGAAAAACTTGGACAAATTCCAAGAGGAGTTTCATCTATTGTCAAAAAGAAAGCTAAAATTAATGTCTCAAGAATTCATAAAATAGAGTCTGAGGTTAAACACGATGTGATAGCCTTTTTAACTTCAGTTAGTGAAAAAGCAGGAATAAAAGCTAGATATCTTCACCAAGGTATGACTTCCTCTGATGTTTTGGATACTAGTTTTAATATTCAATTAGTCCAATCAGGAAAAATCATTTTAAACGATATCGATCAAATTTTAAAAGTTTTAAAAAGACAGGCTAAAAAATATAAACTAACTCCGTGTATGGGACGAAGTCATGGGATTCATGCAGAACCAATTACTTTTGGTTTGAAATTAGCTTCATTTTACGAAGAATTTAAAAGAAATAGAAAAAGATTAGCTGATGCAATAGATGAGGTGTCAACTTGTGCAATATCAGGAGCTGTAGGAACATTTGCTAACATAGATCCTAATGTTGAAAAACATGTTGCAAGGAAATTAGGTTTAAAAGTTGAGCCAATTTCAACACAAGTTATTCCTAGAGATAGACATGCATTCTATTTTTCAGTTTTAGGAATTATTGCAGGCTCAATTGAGAGAGTTGCAATTGAAATTAGACACCTGCAGAGAACAGAGGTTTACGAATTGCAGGAATATTTTTCAAAAAAACAAAAAGGTTCATCAGCAATGCCTCACAAAAAAAATCCTATTTTAAGTGAAAACCTAACTGGGCTAGCAAGAATGGTAAGAAGTGCAGTTGTGCCTGCATTAGAAAATATTGCGCTATGGCATGAGAGAGATATATCTCATTCAAGTGTTGAGAGAAGCATCGGTCCAGATGCTAATATCACAACTGACTTTGCTTTAACTAGACTTACAAATATTTTAGATAATATGATTGTTTATCCAAAAAAAATGCTTGAAAATTTAAACATAACCAAAGGTTTAATTTTTTCACAAGAAGTTATGTTAGAACTAACAAAATCTGGGTTAAGCAGAGAAAAATCATATAAAATGGTTCAGAGCTATGCAAAAAAGTGTTTTGCAGAAAATCTAAATTTACATGATGTTCTTTTAGAAGATAAATTTATCATGACTAAAATTTCTCAAAAAAGACTAAAAACTATTTTCAGTTACTCTAAACATTTTAAAAATGTAAATTTGATATTTAGAAGAGTTTTTAAATAATGAAAAAAGGAAAAAAATTATATGAAGGAAAAGCTAAAATTATTTATGCTACATCAGATAAAGATTTAGTAATTCAATATTTTAAAGATGATGCAACAGCTTTTAATAATCAAAAAAAATCTATCATTGAAGGAAAAGGTGTTTTAAACAATAGAATTTCTGAACATATACTTTCAAGCCTTTCACAAATAGGTATTAAAAATCACTTAGTTAAAAGATTAAATATGCGTGAGCAAGTTGTTAAACTTGTTGAGATAATTCCTATTGAATTTATTGTAAGAAATGTTGCTACAGGATCTTTAACAAAACGTCTTGGAATTGAAGATGGAACTATTTTAAAAGAGCCTTTAATTGAATATTGCTTAAAAGATGACAAGCTTGGCGATCCATTAATTGCTGAGGAACACATACTAGCTTTTGAATGGGCATCAAAAAAAGAAATAGATAAAGTAAAAAAAATGATTTTAAGAATTAATGACTTTATGATTGGTATGTTCCGGGGTGTTGGGATTAAACTTATAGACTTTAAATTAGAGTTTGGAAGACTTGATACTAATGGAAAGAAAGATGTAATTTTAGCTGACGAAATAAGCCCTGATACTTGCAGATTGTGGGACAGTTTAACAGATAAAAAATTAGATAAAGATAGGTTTAGAAAAGATCTAGGAGATCTAATTCAAGCCTACACTGAAGTTGCTAAAAGACTTGGTATCCTTCACGAACAATCCAACTTAAGTGCAGTAAATGTAACAAAACTATCTTCCATTAAAAGAAAGCGTAAATGAAAATATCAGTAATTATTACACTTAAAAAAGATGTATTAGATCCTCAGGGTAAAGTTATTCATCAAGCGCTCGATGGTATGGGATTTAATGATGTAAATGAAGTAAGGCAGGGTAAATATTTTGAAATTGATACTAAAGAAACTGATCCTCAAAAAGCAAAAAATAAAGTTGAAGAAATGTGCAAAAAACTTTTGGCTAATCTTGTGATAGAAAATTATAAAATTATTGATGCACAGTAATTAATGAAATCAGCAGTAATTACATTTCCAGGTTCTAATTGTGATAGAGATATGGATGTTGCTTTAAAAAAATTTGGTTTTAACAATAAAATGGTTTGGCATCAAGATGTTGAGCTACCCAAAAGTGACTTGGTTGTTTTGCCTGGTGGTTTTTCATACGGAGATTATCTTAGATGTGGCAGCATGGCTTCTAAATCTAAGATTATGCAATCTGTAATTAATTTTGCAAATTCTGGTGGTATGGTGATGGGTATTTGTAATGGTTTCCAAATTTTAGTCGAAACAGGATTAGTGCCTGGAGTTTTATTAAGAAACAAATATTTAGAATTTATTTGTAGAAACGTTTTTGTAAAAATTAACAATAAAAACAATGGTTATTTCAAAAATATCATTAACGACGTATTAGAGCTACACATCGCTCATAATGAAGGAAACTACTTTTGTACAAATGATCAATTAAAAGAGATCGAAGACAACGCCCAAGTTGCGATCAATTATTGTGATCCTGAAGGCAAAATTGAAGAAACATTTAATCCCAATGGATCTATAAAAAATATTGCTGGAATTTTTAATAAAGAAAAAAATGTTTTAGGAATGATGCCTCATCCTGAAAGGATGATTGATCCTTATTTATCAGGTGAAGATGGCTCTTATTTTTTTAAAAACTTAATTAATAACTTAAAATGATTGTAAACGAAAAAATTGCTATCGATCATGGATTAAAAAAAGATGAATACAAAAAAATCTGTGAACTTTTAAAAAGAACTCCTAACATTACTGAATTAGGAATATTTTCTGCGATGTGGAATGAACACTGCTCTTATAAATCTTCAAGGCTACATCTAAAAAAATTACCTACTAAAGGTAAACAAGTTATTCAAGGACCTGGTGAAAATGCTGGGGTAGTTGACATTGGAGATAATGATGCAATTGTCTTTAAAATTGAAAGTCATAACCACCCTTCTTTCATTGAACCTTATCAAGGTGCTGCCACAGGAGTTGGTGGAATAATGAGAGATGTATTTACAATGGGAGCAAGACCAATAGCTAATTTAAATTCAATACACTTTGGTTCTACACAGCATAAAAAAACTAAAAACCTCCTTAGAGGTGTTGTGCATGGAATAGGAGGTTATGGAAACTGCATGGGGGTTCCAACCATTGCAGGACAAACAAGTTTTGACAGTTCTTATAATGGAAATATCTTGGTAAACGCAATGACGTTAGGATTAGTTAAAAAAGATAAGATTTTTTACTCAAAAGCAGCCGGTTTAAACAAACCTGTAATATATGTTGGATCTAAAACGGGTCGTGATGGTATTCACGGAGCAAGTATGGCTTCTGCTAGTTTTGATGACAAAATTGAGGAAAAAAAACCAACTGTACAAGTTGGGGATCCCTTTACGGAAAAACTTTTGCTTGAAGCATGTTTAGAATTAATGGCAGGAGACTCGATCATTGCCATTCAGGATATGGGGGCTGCAGGTTTAACTTCTTCAAGTATTGAAATGGCTTCAAAAGGAAATCTTGGAATAGAAATTAATTTAAACAAAGTGCCATGTAGAGAAACAAAAATGAGCCCTTATGAAATCATGCTTTCTGAAAGTCAGGAAAGAATGTTGATTGTTTTAGAAAATGGAAAAGAAGAGCAAGCCAAAAAAATATTTGATAAGTGGAATTTAGATTTTGCTGTAATTGGTAAAACAACCAAGTCAAAGAAAATTGAACTTTATTTTGATAGTAAAAAAGTTGCTGATATTCCAGTTAATACCCTTGTTGAAAATTCACCAATGTATGATCGAAAATGGAAAAAAGCAAAACTTCCAAAAAAAAACAAAATCTATAAGGACGATATAAATAATTTAAAAATTATAGAAGTCCTAAAAAAAATTTTATCTAATCCAAATATCTGTAGTAAAGAATGGATTTGGCAGCAGTATGATCATACAGTGATGGGAGACACTATTCAAAAACCTGGAGGAGACTCTGGTGTGATCAGAGTTCATGGCTCCAATAAAGCAGTTGCAGCATCAGTAGACTCCTCGGCTGTTTATTGTTGGGCTCACCCTCTTACTGGAGGAAAACAGGTTGTGTGTGAAAGTTTTAGAAATTTAATATCTGTTGGAGCAAAACCAATCGCTATTACAAATTGCTTAAATTTTGGTAGTCCTGAAAATGAAGAGAGTATGGGAGAGTTTGTTGAATGTGTTCAGGGTATGGGGGAAGCAAGCTCATATTTGAAATTTCCTGTCGTGTCTGGAAATGTTTCTTTCTATAATCAGACAAAAGACCAGGGAATAAAGCCCACTCCTTCTATAGGCGGTGTTGGACTTATAAAAGACTATACTAAAATGATTACAATGGATTTTAAAGAAGTCGATAATGTTGTTTTGGTTATAGGCAAAACAGAAGGTCATATTGATCAAAGTTTATTTGCAAGAGTTATATTAGATGAAAAAAATGGACCTCCACCTGAAATAAATCTGTTTAATGAAAAAAATAATGGAGAAACTCTTTTAAAATTAATCGATAATAATTTAATTAAAAGTGCCCATGATATTTCTTTAGGTGGAATAATTACTGCTGTATCAAAAATGTGTATTAAGGGTAATAAAGGTATCAATCTAAAAAAGCCGAAATACTTAATTAGTGAAATAGAATATTTTTTTGCAGAAGATCAAGGGAGATATATTGTTGAAATCAGGGAAAAAGATGAAAAAAAAGTTATAGATATATTAAATAAAAATGCAGTTCATTATGATGAGCTTGGAACAATCAATGAAAATACGCTATTTTTGAATGAAAAGACAAAAGTTACAATTGACGAATTAAAAGGGTTTAATACAAAGTGGTTGAAAGAATATATGAGTAACTAATGGCAATGAATTTAAATGAAATTGAGAATTTAATAAAAGAAGCAATGCCCGATGCAGTTGTTGAAATACAAGACTTAGCTGGTGATGGAAATCATTATTCTGCAACTATAACTTCATCTGAATTTTCAGGAAAAAGTAAAATTGAACAACATAAAATGGTTTACAACTCATTAAAAGGTAGAATGGGTAACGAATTACATGCTTTAGCAATCAAAACAAAGGAAAATTAAAATGGACCAAAATACAAATGATTTAATAAAAAATGAGATTGAAAATAACGAAGTTTGCTTATTCATGAAAGGAACTCCTGATGCCCCTCAATGTGGATTTTCGATGGCCACATCCAATATTTTAAAAGTGTTAGAGGTAAAATTTAAAGGAATAAATGTTTTGGAAGATCAGAAACTAAGAGAAGGTATAAAGGTTTATAGTGACTGGCCTACAATACCTCAATTATACGTTAAAAGCGAATTTATTGGAGGATGTGATATAGTTAAAGAAATGTTTGAAAGTGGTGAACTAGCTAAACTATTTGAGAGCAAAGGTGTTAATTTTAAAAGTAAAAATTAATATTTTGTTTTCATAAAATATGAAACAATTCATATATAAAACTATCATTGTGATAATTGCTATTGTAGTAATTTATGAGTTTACTATTTCAAAGCAAATCAAACAAATAACTGAACAAAGTGAAATTCTCTTAAGTAAAGAAGGTAGAAAAGAAGGTATAGAAAAACTAAGAGAAGAAATAAAAAAAGCCATAAAAAAAGAAAGATATCTTTCAATAGATGATGCTAAGTTAATTAACGAATTTATAAAAAAAATAGCTATTGAATTAAAAAATGCGGAAAATTAATTACAATACCATGCAGCTCCAACATTAATTACCTGACTGCTAAATGAATACCTATAATTTTCTCTACTAATTAGTTTACAATCTTTAGGATCAGATCTTTTTAAATTTCTGTGATTTTGCATCACATAATAGGGTCTTTCCTCTGCAGCATCCAACTCACTATATAATTTAAAACATTTAAACTTTTTATTTTCTAAAAATATTTTTGAATAAAGGTCACCATAGACACATTTATTTTTATCGAAATTATTTTTGGAAGTGTGTTTAACAATAGACATATATAAATTTTTATTACTTATTCCCCAATAATCTACTTCAAAATTTTTATTTATTTTATAAAATTTAGAAAACGAATTCATCCATGTATATTGATATGGACTTATAGAAATATTTTCTACCACGAAAAAAATAATTACTAAAATACCTGAAGTATAAAAAAACTTTATATTCCATAAATATAAATTATTAAGTGAGACAAGAAAAATTAAAGGAACCAAAAACATCAAATGTCTAATTTCATTATAGATTGCAACATCGAACAAGATAAAAAGAAATAAAATTATTAAACAGGTGAAAATGAGTGAATATGTAAATATTTTGTTTAGGTTATTTTCATTAAATTTTTTCTCTATCAAAGGAAATAAAAGAATTCCTAAAATTATTAAAATTGGCAATTTGAAAAATAACCATATGAAATAATAACTAGCTGGTAAATTGAGTGCTTTCATATAATCACCAAGAGTCAATGTACTTACATCTTGTTGATATTTGCTCATCCATTTAAAGGAATTAATTATTTCTCTCGGATCGTGCCAGAATATAGGATTTAATAGGTAAATAAAAAAAATAAGAGCAATTATTAATATTAAAAGATTTTTAATATTATTTCTAATTAGATTTAAAAAACTTTTATTTTTAAATTCAATGAAAGTAATAATGAAAATTAAAAATTGTAATAAAATTAAAATTCCTGCAATTCTTATTGAGATAAGTAATGAAATAGATATAGCAAAAAAAACTATATATTTAACGGGAACTCCCTGATCATTATTAAGTTTTTTTATAATTTTACATAAAATATAAGTGCTTATAATCCAAAATGATAAAAATGGAATATCTTTGGGATTCATCACAGAATGTCCAAATAAATAAGGATATAATAAGAATAAAAATAAAGAGATTACAGCAAATTTTTTATCTTTATAAAAAAATAAACATATTCTGTAAAAAAATAATCCTGATATAAAAAATAAAATAAAAACTATTGCGTGCTTTGATATTAAAATAGATCCAAATTCATTTACATCTAAATATTTTAATAAAAAGCCTTTAATTAAATATTGAAAAGGTTGGCTCAAAAGATTAAAGCCAATACCATGATATCTATCTTTATACTGAAGTAATTCTTGATAAGTTCCAGTTTCAAAAAAGTTTTTTATCGCTTCAAAATTAACTTCCCAATTTAGTTGCTCATGATATTCATCGTGAGATATACCAACATTTAAACTTAAGTAGATACCTGTAATTAAATAAATAATTAGTAAAATAAAACTAGTTTTGTAAATTTTTTGGCTCAATTATCTTGAGTAATATTCGATCACCAGATTTGGTTCCATTACAACTGGATATGGCACTTCTTCAAATTTAGGAATTCTAACAAATTTCAATTTTTTATTTTTCTCATCCATTTGAAGATATTCTGGTGTTTCTCTTTCTTTGTTAGCAAGGGCAATATCAATAATTGCTAGTTGTTTAGACTTATCTCTAATTTCTATAGAGTCTTCCTCTTTAACAGAGTAACTTCCAATATTAACTTTCTTTCCGTTTACCTTGACATGTCCATGATTGATCAATTGTCTGGCTGAAAAAATAGTTGTTGCAAATTTTGCTCTATAAATAACTGCATCTAATCTTCTTTCAAGCAAGCCTATTAAATTTTCACCCGTATCACCTTTAAGCATTACAGCTTTTTTATAAATATTTCTAAACTGTCTTTCGTTAATATTACCATAGTAAGCTTTTAGTTTTTGCTTCGCTTGCAGCTGAATTCCATAATCAGAAGGTTTAGACGATCTAGTTTGGCCATGTTGTCCTGGTCCGTAAGCTCTAGTATTAAATGGACTTTTTGGTCTTCCCCAAAGGTTAACCTTCAACCTTCTATCTACTTTATGTTTAGAGTTTAATCTTTTAGTCATTTAATAGAGGGGTTTATAAACCTACTCATTGTTTTGTCAATCAACGTTTTTTTCCTAAACTAGCAAATACACTTGATAAAATACGTGTTTCCTTTGAGGATAATTCCATCCTATAAAAAATATTTCTCAAGTTCTCAAGCATTATAGGTTTTTTTTCTTTGGGTTTAAAAAAACCTATATCTTCTAAATTTTTAATACATAAGTTAGTCATTGATAATATATCTTTTTTTGAGGCTGACTTTACTTTTTTAGATTTTTTAAAACTAGAAATTTTTGAATTGATGATGCTTTGTACAACTTGAGCAATTATAATTAAACTATGAGACAAGTTCAGAGATTTAAAATCTGGGTTAGTTGGGATTTGAAGAGTATAATTTGCATAACTTATCTCGTTATTTGAAAGTCCCGAAGCTTCAGATCCAAATAAGAAAGCCACTTTTTTTTTATAATCAATCTTCTTTAAATCTTCTAATTGAATATGTTTTATATTTTTATTTCTAAATCTAGCTGAAGTAGCAATTACTACATCAATATTTTTTAAAGCAGACTCTAAATTATCGAAATTTTTACTCTTACTTATAATATTTTTTGCTCCCACTGATGTGGCTAAAATTTTATCATTGGGGTAGATGGGTTTAGGATCTACAACAATCATTTTTTGAAAATTAAAATTTTTAATAGCTCTTGCACATGCACCAATATTTTCTGACAGTTGTGGTTTATGTAAAATAAATGAAATATTATTTTTTGACATAATTAATCTATGCCATGACTTCTATCATAATTTGAAATTTCAGATGTATCTAAATCTTTTAAATATTTTTCATCTGTTTGCCATATACTCACTTTTAATGGATAACATTTTGCTACGTCAGAGGAATGTTCAGATCCACAATCTCCACCAGGACAAGCTGATAGAGCTCCTAATAAATCAGTCTCTGCAAAAAATTCTAAGTAATCACCTGGTCTTACAGGGCTTGCCTTCATAAAATATTGTTTAGTATCATTAGTAAATCCAGTTAACATAAAAACATTTAAAACATCATGAACTATTTTTTCAGCTTCATCAATTTTAAGTTTTTTTTCTTTAACTAATGCTCTAGTTAAGTTTGAATGACAGCAATGATGATAGTCCTTACCCGATAAAAGTTTTGAAGTATAAGGATCACACCTAGTTCCAATTACATCATGTACTGATCCGCCATCATTATCATAATCATACCAATCTAACGTATCCCACGTAATAGTTGCTAAAGATCTAAGATAAGGAAAACTACTAAACATTTTATCACCTACTGAAAGATGTGTTCCGTAAAGTGCTCTAGTTTTCCCAGAATAAAATTTTTCATTTAAGTTATTTAAATTAAAAAGGTTTAAGTCTCCTACTTGAGGCCCTTCGACGCTTTCTATTCTAAAGAATTCACCCCTTTTAACTTGAAAGGTTTTAGCATCTCTTGGGGGAATTATTATTTCATTTTTTTTATTCAAATTTTTTCGAGCTAGATGTAAAATATTTAAGTTTTTTTCTTCAATATTATTATTGGGATAGCAAACAACTGGTTTTGCTCCAATTCTTTCACTAATATCAGAAGGTTTTTTTGAAAACTTTTTAATCTTCATGCCTAAAGGCTAGCAGGAGCGTTATCTTTGTAGAGTTTGTAATCCAAGCTATCGATCAGCGCTTTAAAAGATGCATCAATGATATTTGGCGAAACTCCTATAGTAAACCAATTTAATCCTTTAGAGTCTGTGCTTTCAATACTAACTCTAGTTACCGCCTCAGTTCCTGTATTTAAAATTCTTACCTTATAATCAACTAATCTTAAATCTTTTAAATATTCAGAATACTTATCTAGTTTATTTACGTTTTTTCTAATTGCGTTATCTAAAGCATTAACTGGTCCATTTCCTTCTCCTTCACATAATATCTTTTGGCCATCTACTTCTAATTTAGCTTTAGCATGAGAAATAATTTCTCCCGATTTGTCTTTTTTAACAGAAACATCATATTCATTAATTGAAATATATCTTGGTATGTCACCCATCAATCTTCTTGCTAGTAATTCAAAAGAAGCATCTGCGCCATCGTAGCTATATCCTATAAACTCCCTATCTTTTACCTCTTCAAGAAGTTTTTTTATTTTAGGATCATTTTTCTCTACCTTTATACCTATAGAATTTAATCTAGACATAATATTAGACTGTCCTGATTGATCTGAGACAACTATATTTCTCGAGTTTCCTACCTCTTCAGGATTAATGTGTTCATAAGTTTTTGGATCTTTTTGAACAGCAGAAACATGCATTCCTCCCTTGTGAGAAAAGGCTGATGCACCAACATATGGTAAATGTTTATTAGGTTTGCGATTGAGTAATTCATCTAACAACCTTGAGCATTGTGTTAAATTTTTCAAATTTTCGCGTTTAATATTAAGTTTATAATTTTTATAAAAATCTTTTTTTAAAAACAAGGTTGGAATCAGAGATGTTAAGTTTGCATTACCACATCTTTCCCCTAGCCCATTTATAGTTCCCTGGACTTGTCTCACACCAGCTTGAACTGCAGTTAAACTATTTGCAACGGCATTTTCTGTATCATTATGAGCATGAATTCCTAAATTTTTTCCTGGTATATGTTTTGTAACTTCCAAAACAATTTTTTCAATCTCATGAGGAAGTGTTCCTCCATTTGTATCACATAAAACAATCCATCTTGCTCCATTTTCATAAGCAGATTTTAAGCAAGCAAGCGCATATTCAGAATTTGCTTTATATCCATCAAAAAAATGTTCAGCATCAAACATAAATTCTTTGCCTGATTTAACGATATGTTTAGCACTGTCGCTAATATTGGTAAGATTTTCCTGATTTGATATACCAAGGGCTACGTCAACTTGAAAATCCCAAGATTTACCAAACAAGCAAATTGATGAACTTTTCGAATTAATTAATGAGGATAACATGGGGTCATTTTCAGCACTATACTCTGATTTTTTTGTCATACCAAAAGCAGTTAAATTAGCTGATTTAAAATTGTGATCTTTGTTAAAAAATTCTGTATCAGTTGGGTTTGCACCAGGCCAACCTCCTTCAATATAATCAACACCAAGCTTATCTAAAGCAGAAGAAATTTTCTCTTTATCATCAATTGAAAAATCTACACCTTGGGTTTGTGCTCCATCACGAAGAGTGGTATCAAATATATATAGCTGATCTTTACTCATTTAAATTTCCACGTCGTTTTACCATCTTTATCTTCTATTAAAACACCTTTGTCTAAAAGTTCATCTCTTATTTTATCAGCTTCTTTATAGTTTTTATCTTCCCTAGCTTTATTTCTTTGCTCAATTTTATCAAAAATTTCACCTTCATTTATTGAAAGTTTATTTTTCTTAAATTCTAACCATTTGATTTCTGTTTCATTCAATAAACCTATAAAATTACATGCAGAGATAAATAATGCTATGTCAGTAGAATTACCTTTTTGAGCTTTCTCATATAATTTATGAAGGTTAGCAATATAACCTGGTGTATTTAAATCGTCGTAAAGTGGTTTTAGTATTTCATCATCAACTTCTTCTTGGTGAAAATCAGACGAGTAAACATTATACCATTTACTAATTGTATTTTGACAATCATTTAAAAGTTTATCATTCCAATCTAATGGTTGTTTGTAATGTGCACTCATTAAAGCTAATCTTAATACTTGACCACTTACCTTATTCCTAAAATCCTTTATTTTTAAAATATTTCCTTGCGATTTAGCCATTTTTTCATTCGACATTGTTATAAATGCGTTATGCAACCAATATTTTGCAAAAACTTTTGTATCGTTTGCACATCTTGATTGTGCAATTTCGTTTTCATGATGCGGGAACAATAAGTCAATACCACCTCCATGAATATCAAACTCATTTCCAAGAAGCTTTTTTGACATAGCAGAACATTCTAAATGCCAACCAGGTCTTCCTTTGCCCCAAGGTGACTCCCAAGAAGGTTCATCATCTTTAGAAGGTTTCCATAGAACAAAATCTTGTGAATTTTTTTTGTTATCACTTACTTCTACTCTTGAACCAGCAATTAATTCATCAAGATTTTTATTTGAAAGTTTTCCATAATCTTTAAATTTATTTACTTCAAAATACACATGCTGATTTTTCTCATAAGCAAATCCTTTTTTTGTTAAATCAGAAATCATTTCAATCATTATATCAATATGCTCTGTTGCTTTGGGTTGATGTGTGGGGATATCGCAATTTAAGTAATTACAATCTTCATCAAAACTCTTAATAACAGTATTGGTCAAATCAGAAATTGAAATATTTTTTTCCTTAGATGAATTAATAATTTTATCATCAACGTCAGTTATATTTCTAACATAAGTAACTTTTGGATATTTTTTTTTAAATATTTTAAAAAGAATATCAAAAACAACAATTGGTCTTGCATTGCCAATATGAGGATCGTCATACACAGTCGGACCGCAAACATACATCCTAATGTTTTTTTCATCTATAGGAACAAATTTTTCTTTTTTGTTACTTAGATTATTAGTTAAAAAAATATCATTACTCATGATTTTAGGAATATACTTAAAAAATAGATTTGTGAATCTATTTGATTAATTTGGAATGATGCATACTGGAATTGGCTCCATTTTATGCATATTTTGTTTTCTTATATTTTCGTATTTAGATCGATTCGGAGAATTAGGATTGGCCATAGCCTCTTCTAATTCTTCATATTTTAGACCAAGTTGACCTTCATCAGTTCTGCCATCATCCCACAAACCATCAGTTGGTGCAGCTTCAATAATTTCTTTAAGAATACCAAGTTCTTTTCCTAGTTCCCAAATTTGAGTTTTATTACAGTCTGCGATTGGTGAAATATCAACTCCACCATCTCCATATTTTGTGTAAAATCCTACACCAAAATCTTCGACTTTATTTCCAGTTCCTACAACAATTCCCTTATTAGCTGCAGCTACTTGGTAAAGAGTTGTCATTCTTAATCTTGCTCTAGAATTTGCCATTCCGTGTTCGTTATCAAATTTAGATAAACTGGCACTAAAAGCTAGAAATAATTCATCTAAATTAACTGTATGTCCTTCAACATTTTTAAAATTTTTTACCAGCCATTCTTGATGTTTTAAACTTAAATCATGTTGGTGTGATTTTTGTTTAATGGGCATGGACAAAACAATTGTTCTTAAACCTGTCATAGCACTTAATGTACTAGATACAGAGGAGTCTATCCCACCGGAGACACCTATAACTAAAGACTCTGCCTTAGATGGCATATTATTTGCATAATCCTTAATCCAATTAGAAATAAATTTAACTTTTTCAGATGAATTCATAGTGTTTAGATATTAATTTTTAATGATTTTGCAATGTTTTAAGATGCCGCTCTATTTGCGTTTTTTGAATAAGAGCTATTCTTTTTAATCTCATCTGATATCAAAAAAGCCAATTCCAATGCCTGATTTGAATTTAATCTTGGGTCACAATGAGTATGATATCTTGAGGACAGATCTTGCTCAGATATTTTTTGAGCACCTCCTATGCATTCTGTTACATTTTGACCAGTAAGCTCAATATGCAAACCTCCTGCATAACTTCCTTCACTTTGGTGACAAGCAAAAACATCTTTAACTTCTTTTAAAACTCTATTGAAAGGTCTTGTTTTAAAACCTGTAACAGCTTGAATAGTATTTCCATGACATGGGTCACACGACCAAATAACATTAAGTCCCTCTTTTTTAATTGCTCGAATAAGTTTTGGTAAATGTTTTGAAACATTATCTGCTCCAAATCTTGAAATTAATGTAATTTTACCTTTCTCATTCTTTGGGTTAATTTTATTACATAAATTAATTAGATCATCAGCTTTTAATGTTGGTCCACATTTAATTCCAATTGGGTTTTCTATTCCTCTGCAAAATTCAACGTGTCCGCCATCTAATTGTCTAGTTCTATCTCCAATCCAAACAAAATGAGCTGAAGTATCATGGTTTTCACCAGTAGTAGAGTCTGTCCTTGTCATAGACTCTTCAAAAGGTAACAATAAAGCTTCATGTGATGTCCAAAAATTAACAGTATACAATCTGTTATTAAAATCTGATGTGATTCCACATGCTCTCATGAATGCTATAGCATCAGCAATTTTATCCTCAAGATCTTTAAATTTTTTAGCTTGTGGACTTTTTTTAATATAATCTAAATTCCATAAATGTACTTTGTTTAAATCTGCAAAACCTCCTTTTGAAAAGGCTCTTATAAGATTGAGTGTTGCAGCTGACTGTGAATAAGCCTTAAATAATCTTTTTGGATCAGGAATTCTTGCTTTTTTACTAAATTCCATTCCATTAATGTTGTCTCCTAAATAACTGGGAAGCTCTACACCATTTTTTGTTTCAACTGGTGAACTTCTTGGTTTTGAAAATTGACCAGCTATTCTTCCAAGTTTCACAACTGGTAAGGAGGCTGAATATGTTAAAACTAAAGACATTTGTAACAATAGTTTAAATGTGTCTCTTATATTATCTGGATTAAATTCAGCAAAACTTTCAGCACAATCTCCACCTTGGAGAAGAAAAGCTTTTCCATCCACAACTTCAGCAAGTTGGTCTTTTAAATGTCTAGTCTCTCCTGCAAAAACTAATGGTGGAAACGTTCCTATTTTATCCAAAACTGTATCCAATTCTTTTTTATCTGGATACTCTGGTATGTGTTTAACAGGATATTTTCTCCAACTATTTTTTTTCCAATTTTTCATATGCAACCTGCAGGTGTTTTAGCAGAGTTTAAACTTTATTCAACAGTGACAGATTTAGCCAAATTTCTTGGCTTATCGATATCATAACCTTTTTTAAGTGCAGAATAATATGCCAATTTTTGAAGAGGTATAGTTAAAAGAAAAGGCAATAAATCATCATTAGTGTTTTCCACTTCAATAGTTTCCCAAATATTTTCAGAAACAATTTCGTCTTTACTTTTGTTGGTTATTAATAAAACCTTTGCCCCTCTTGCTATTACTTCCTGCATATTCGAAATAGTTTTTTTATAATAACTGTCTCTTGGAGCTAATACCACAACTGGCATTCCATCTTCAATCAATGCCAATGGGCCATGTTTCATCTCACCTGCAGGATAACCTTCTGCATGGACATAAGATAATTCTTTTAATTTTAAAGCACCTTCAAGTGCAATTGGATATGAAAAACCCCTACCCAAAAACATTGAGCCTTTTGCTTCATTAAAAGTAGAAGATATAGCTTGTATATCATTATCTACTAATAAGGATTTTTCAATTAGACCTGGCAAATTCTGAAGATCTTTAATCTTTTCTTTGTAAATTTCTTTATTAATTTCATTTCTCAAATATCCAAGTTTTAAAGCTAAAATATATAAAATTAATATTTGGCCTAAAAAAGCTTTTGTAGATGCAACACCAATTTCTGGACCACAATGAATTGGTAATACAAAATTTGCATCTCTTGCAATTGAACTTTCAATTACATTTACAACAGCACAAGTTTTCATATTGTTTTTTTTACATAGATCTAGTGCTGCGTAAGTATCTGCTGTTTCTCCAGATTGTGAGACAAATATATATAGTTTGTCTTTTTTAAATCTATTTTTTCGATATCTAAACTCTGATGCAATATCTATAGAAACATCAAGTTGAGTTAATTCTTCAAACCAATATTTGGCCATTAAACAGGAATGGTAAGCGGTGCCACAACCTATCAAAGTAATTGAATTAATTTCATCAATTTTCCATGGGAAATTATATATATTTATTTCTGAATTTGGTTTGTCTACATATTCTTTAATCCCAGTTTTAACTGTATTTGGTTGTTCTTCAATTTCCTTAGCCATAAAATGTTTAAAATCACCTTTTTCATAACTAGCGTCATCTGACGAAAGTTCTAATATTTTTTTATTTATTTTTGTTCCATCCTCATTAAAGAAAAGAACTTGATCCTTTTTAATAATACAAAATTCACCATCTTCAAGATAAGTAATTTTATTTGTCATTGATTTTAATGCATAAGAATCTGAACCTAGATAATTTTCATTAGGTCCATAGCCAACAGCTAAAGGTGAGCCTCTTCTAGCTCCAACTATTAAATCAGGAATATCTTTAAAAACAATTCCTAAAGCAAAGCTTCCATGAAGTTGTTTTAATGTTTGTGTAATAGCTTCTTCTAACTCATTGGTTTTTAAATTTTCAGTAATTAAATGGACTATTACCTCTGTGTCAGTTTGAGATTTAAATACATGACCTTTTTTTATCAAATATTTTTTTAAGATTGTTGAATTTTCAATAATACCATTGTGAACAATAGAAACATTATCTGATGAGTGTGGATGAGCATTAACACTATTTGGTACCCCGTGTGTCGCCCATCTAACATGACCAATACCAATATTGCCTTTTAAATTTTTTAAATCAAAATTTTGCTCTAGAGTATCCACTCTCCCCTCAGATTTTACCTCTTTTATCTTACCTTCAAAAAGAGTTGCTATCCCTGCAGAGTCATAACCTCTATATTCAAGCTTTTTTAATGAGCTGATAATACTTGCAGAGACTGACTTGTTGCTTGAAATTCCAATGATACCACACATAGTTTATTTTTTTCTCTTATAATTTTTGATTTCTGTTTGTAAAGATCTAGTTAGTGCTAAAGATTTTTTAGATACATTTTTTGTTATAACTGAACCTGCTCCCACAATACTTTCATTCTCAATTGTAATTGGTGCGACTAATGAAGAATTGGATCCTATAAATACTTTATCATTAATTTTTGTTTTATTTTTTTTGATACCATCATAATTACAAGTTATCGTACCAGCTCCCACATTTACAGCTTTGCCAATTTCTGTATCGCCAATATAAGATAAATGACTTACCTTTGATTTTTTACCAACAGTACTTTTTTTAACTTCAACAAAATTTCCAATTTTAGAACCCTCTTTTAGAATTGTTTCAGGTCTTATTCGTGCATATGGACCAATCTCAACTTTGTTTTCAATTTTACAAACCTCTAGATGGGAAAAAGATTTGATTATAACATTGTTTCCAATTTTTACTTTTGGACCGAAAACAACATAAGGCTCAATAGAAACATTTTTTCCAATTTTTGTATCTTTAGAAAAGAAAATCGTCTCAGGGCCTAACATTTTAACACCTGCTTTTAAAAATTTATTTCTTAACCTAACTTGAATTTTTTGTGAATTTAATGGTTTCATTTAATTTTGGTTTATATTAAGTATATAATTTAATTAATTCACAAATTATTTCTTTAAAATACTTTTATAATGAAACAAAAATTCACTATTTTATTTGATCTAGATGGTACACTAGTTGATACAGCTCCAGATTTAATGCACGCTCATAATTATGTTATGAAAAAATTTGGTTATCCAACTAAATCCACAGAAGAGATTAGAAATTTAGTTGGCAAGGGTGCGGGAGCTATGATTGGAAGATCAATTTGGGGACAAGCAAAAAAAGAATTCAGTAAGGTAAATGATGAAAAAATAAAAAAAGAAATGGTTAGAGAATTTGTTGATTTCTATGCAAAAAATATAATTAAAGAAAGTACTTTGATCACAGGGGTAAAGGAATTTTTAAAATGGTGTAAAGAACAAGACATATCAATGGCTGTTTGTACTAATAAACAAGAGCATCTATCAAAAGATCTTTTAAAAAAAATTGGAATTTATAGTTATTTTGAATACGTTGCTGGTTCAGATACTTTCGATTATTGTAAACCAGACCCTAGACATCTAACTTCAGTTGTAGAAATTCTAGATGGTGACTTAAAAAAAACAATAATGATTGGTGATAGCGAAACAGATGCTAACGCTGCAAAATCTGCAGAAATTCCAATAATTTTATTACAAGATGGATACACAGAAAAAAAAATTGATGAAATTTATCATAATCACTTAATTAAAGATTTTGTCGGAATTGAAAAAATAATTTCAAATTATCTTTAATATTGATTAATTTTATTTTAGCATTAAAACAAAACTTACAATACTTAAGAGGTTAAAAATTGCATTTTATAGATAAAGAGCCTAGTCAAAAAAGATTAGATTTTAATGAAAAATTAAAATCAAATAAAATTTTAAGAGTACCAGGTGCTTACAACCCTCTGACTGCAAAATTAGTTGAAGAAATTGGATACGATGCAGTTTATGTTTCTGGTGGAGTAATGGCAAATGATCTTGGCTTTCCTGACATAGGGCTTACTACTTTACAAGATGTAAGTACAAGATCTTACTTGATATCAAGAGTAACAAATCTTCCAACTATTGTTGATATTGATACAGGATTTAAATCTTGCAAAGAAACTATTGAAACATTTGAAGAATTTGGAATTACAGGAGTGCATTTAGAAGATCAAATAGAGAGAAAAAGATGTGGACATTTAGATAACAAAGAATTGATTTCAACAGAAGCAATGGTTAAAAAAATAAAAGAATGTGTTGCTGCTAAAAAAGATCCAAATTTCAAAATTATAGCAAGATCTGATGCAAAAAGTGTAGAGGGAATTGATAAAATGATTGAGAGATGTAAGGCATATGTTGATGCTGGAGCTGAGATTATTTTTCCTGAAGCTTTACAAGACGAAAAAGACTTTGAAAAAGTAAGAAAAGAACTCGATTGTTATTTATTAGCTAATATGACTGAGTTTGGAAAATCAAAATTATTTAATTACAAAGAATTAGAAAACATAGGATTTAATATCGTAATTTATCCCGTAACCACTCAAAGATTAGCAATGAAAAACGTAGAAGATGGATTAAGAGACATTTATATTAATGGACACCAGAACAACATTATAGATAAAATGCAAACTAGAAAAAGACTATATGAGCTTGTTGAGTATGAAAAATATAATTCATTAGACGAAAAAATTTACAACTTTAGTACGGAAGGACATGAATAATGAGTGACGATATTAAAAAAGGATTGCTTGGAATTGTAGTTGATGAAACTGAAGTTTCTAAAGTTATGCCTGAAATTAATTCTCTAACCTACAGAGGTTATGCTGCACAAGATTTATGTGAATATTGTAGATTTGAAGAAGTGGCTTACTTAATTTTAAATAAAGATCTGCCAAATACTATAGAGCTTAGAAAATTTGAAAAAGAGGAAAAAAACAACAGAGAATTATCAAAAAATTTATATGAAATAATAAAACATATGCCAAAAAAATCTCACCCTATGGATGTTGCAAGAACAGCCGTAAGTGTGATGGGATTAGAGGATAAAGAAACACAAGACTCTACACCAGAGGCAAATATGAGAAAAGCGTTAAGAATTTTTGCAAAAACTCCTACTGCCTTAGCAGCATTTTATAGAATCAGAAATGGTAAAAAAATAATCAAACCCGTAAAAACTTTAACTTTTGCTGAAAATTTCTTTTATATGTGTTTTGGTAAAGTTCCACAAAAAGAAATTGTAAAAGCATTTGATGTTTCTTTAATATTATACGCAGAACACAGTTTTAATGTTTCAACTTTTACAGCAAGAACAATTACAAGTAGTTTATCAGATATTCATGGCGCTATTACTGGAGCTATTGCAAGTTTGAAGGGACCATTGCATGGTGGAGCTAATGAAGAGGTAATGCATATGATGAATAAAATTAAAAAACCAGAAAACGCATTAAAATGGATCAATAACGCATTAAAAAATAAGGAAGTTGTGATGGGATTTGGTCATCGAGTTTATAAATCAGGTGACTCAAGAGTTCCAACAATGAGAAAATATTTTGGAAAAGTAGCAAAACTTAAAAAAGATAAAAAATTTGAAAAAATATATGACATTGTTGAAAAAGTGATGATCAAAGAAAAAAATATCTACCCAAATGTGGATTATCCTACCGGACCAACTTATCATTTGATGGGTTTTGAAACAGATTTTTTTACACCAATATTTGTGATCTCAAGGATTACAGGTTGGTCAGCTCATATCATGGAGCAACATGCTGCAAATAAGCTTATTAGACCTTTAGCCAGTTATAAGGGTAATAAACATAGAAAGGTTTTACAGCTTAATCAGAGATAATTTTTTTTGCAAGAATATTTTCATTATCAACATTCTCTAGAATATAACCACAATTCTCTAACATCTTTTTTGTTTGCATAAGTTTTTTGCCCTCTAAAAAAGTCCCATCAAAATGTTTTGACTCAAAAAAAATCTCATTAATTTTTACTGTATTAAAATCAATAGAGTTAAGTATTTTATACTCAGCTCCTTCTACATCTAATTGAAGTCTATCTATTGACCGAATTAGATATTTATCTGTCAAATCTTTAAACGTTATAAAATCAATTTGTATTTTTTGAATATCTTCCTCATTAATATTAAATCTTTTACTTTTATGTCTTAATATATGGTTTTTATCAAATGAACCTATGCCTGTTGCCCAATGTTTACCAAGTTTTTTAATTGATTTTTTTTTAACATAAAAAAAATCTTGTTTACTTGAGCTGTCAAAAATTGCGTTTTTACATAAGAAAAAATTTTCTTCATTTACATAATCTTTTTCAAGTATTTCATAATTATAGGGTACGGGCTCAATTAATAGAATATATTTACCTAATTTTTTTGATATTATTTCTTTTAAATACTGGCCAGTGTGAGCTCCAATTACGACTAAAGCAAAATCTCTCACATTTATTAGCTAAATGCTTCGACCCATGTTCCTTGAGTGGATGCTTTAGAATATTCTGTTGCACGACCTTCAAAGAAGTTCATATGCTCTACAGCGTTAAGCATAGTATCTAACCAGCCTAAAGGATTCTTATCAACATCATAAATAGCCTCTAAGCCAAGTTGAACAAGTCTTCTGTTAGCTATAAATCGAATATAATCCTTAACATCCTTTGCAGTTAAACCTTCCATTGGACCCATTTCAAAAGCTAAATCAATAAAAGCATCTTCATGCTCTATAATTGTTCTGCATGCTTCATAAAGTTCTTTCTTCAACTTTGGTGTCCATATTTCAGGGTTTTCATTAATAAATTCTTTAAAAACTCTAATCATAGAATTACAGTGAAGAGTTTCATCTCTGACTGACCAAGTAACAATTTGGCCCATACCTTTCATCTTGTTATGTCTTGGAAAATTTAACAAAATTGCAAAACTTGCAAATAATTGAAGTCCTTCTGTAAATGCACTAAATACCGCAACCGTTTTAGCAATATCTTCTTTTGAATTTACATTGAAGTTTTGCATATAATCATATTTATCTTTCATTTCTTTATACTTCATGAAAGCAGAATATTCAGATTCAGGCATTCCAATTGTATCTAAAAGATGTGAATAAGCTGCCACATGAACTGTTTCCATTGAAGCAAATGCAGTCATCATCATTAAAACTTCAGTTGGTTTAAAAACTGTTGTGTAGTGTCTTAAGTAACAATTATTTACTTCAACATCTGCTTGAGTAAAAAATCTAAAAATTTGCGTTAATAGATTTTTTTCTGACTGTGATAAATTTTTTTGCCAATCTCTTACATCGTCTCCTAAAGGAACTTCTTCAGGTAACCAGTGGATTCTTTGTTGAGTTAACCAAGCATCATAACACCATGGATATCTAAATGGTTTATAAACTGGGTTCTCTACTAATAATCCCATTTTTTTTGGTTGAACAATTTCTTTTTTTTCAGGTTGGATAATTTCTGAACTTATTTCTTCAGCTACTGACATGATAGACACTCCTCGTATTCTGTTTCTTCAGTTTTGGTTGATTTATTTTTGTAAACATTAGCCATAATATCTGTTGATTTTGCATCATTGATATTTTCAGCTCTTTGAATTGATTTTGATCTACAGTAATAAAGGCTCTTCAAGCCTTTTTTCCAAGCATCAAAATGAATTTTATGTAGTTCTTTCTTATGAACGTCAGCAGGTAAGAATAAATTTACTGATTGCGCTTGAGATATAAATGGGGTTCTGTCACCACTTAACTCAATGATCCAATTTTGGTTTAATTCAAATGCTGTTTTAAAAACATCTTTTTCTAAATCAGTTAGAAAGTCTAAATGAGATATTGAGCCTTGATTTGTTGTAATGCTAGACCAAGTTTCATCATCATTTTTGCCGTGACTTTCTAAGATTTCCTCTAAATATCTATTCTTAACGTTAAATGAACCTGATAAGGTTTTATGGGTATAACTATTAGCAGCAATAGGTTCTACTCCTGGTGATGCTCCACCACAAATGATAGAAATTGAAGCGGTGGGTGCAATTGCAGTTTTGTTGGAGAATCTCTCTTTATAACCATATTCTGCAGCATCAGGACATGCACCTCTTTCTTCTGCTAAATCTTTAGAAGCTTGATTTACTTTTGCATCTATATCTTTAAATATTTTTTTATTCCAAGACTTGGCCATTACAGATTCCAAAGGAATTCTATTTTTTTGTAGAAAAGAATGGAAACCCATTACACCTAATCCAACACTTCGCTCTCTCTCAGCTGAGTACTTTGCATCTTTAAATTGATCTGGAGCTTTATTTATGAAATCAGATAAAACATTATCTAAAAATCTCATAACATCATTAATCATGTTTGGATCATCTTTCCACTCATCATATTTTTCTAAATTTAAAGATGACAAGCAACAAACTGCTGTTCTATCTCTACCATCTTTATCTATTCCTGTTGGTAAAGTAATTTCACTACATAGATTAGAAGTTTTAACAGTTAGATTTGCTAACTTATGATGTTGTGGAATTTGTCTGTTAACGGTATCGATATAAATTATATATGGTTCACCAGTTTCAATTCTTGCCGTTAACAATCTTATCCATAAATTTCTTGCAGAAATGGTTTGTTGGACTGTTCCATCTGCGGGACTTTTTAATGCCCATTGTTCATCGATTTCAACTGCTCTCATGAATGCATCTGAAATTAAAACGCCATGATGTAAATTTAGTGCTTTTCTGTTTGGGTCACCGCCTGTTGGTCTTCTCATTTCAATAAACTCTTCTATTTCTGGATGATCAATTGGAAGATAACATGCTGCGGAACCTCTTCTTAAAGAGCCTTGACTAATTGCCATAGTCAACGAGTCCATAACTTTAATAAAAGGAATTATTCCAGATGTCTTTCCAACTTTACCAATTTTTTCACCAATTGATCTTAAGTTGCCCCAATAACTTCCTATGCCACCACCTTTAGCTGCAAGCCAAACATTTTCACTCCATAAATCTAAAATACCACCTAAACTATCTGATGCTTCGTTTAAAAAACAAGAAATCGGCAATCCTCTTTTGGTACCACCATTTGATAAAACAGGTGTTGCAGGCATAAACCAAAGATTACTTATATAGTTATAAATTCTTTGAGCATGAAGGTTGTCATCAGCATATGAACTTGCAACTCTAGCAAATAAATCTTGAAAAGATTCGTTGTGACCAAGATACCTATCTTTTAAAGTCGCTTTACCAAAGTCAGTTAAATTTGTGTCTTTTGAACGATCAATCTTAATAATAATACCCTTGTCATTTTGAAATAGTTCTGTTTCGTTGTTTAATGAGAAAAGATCAGGTCTTTTATCTTTTGAAACTTCATTAACTTGAGGGCTATATTCAGAGACAGCTTTCTTTAGGGCCTGCGATAAAATTTTGTTCATAACTATTATTATATTTAGTTTATTTAACGAAAACAACTACATGTTGTAGGCGTTTTGACTTAATATACTATATAATCATTAAATCAATAGAACATTTATAGAACATGATAAATTATATATCAATAAAAAAAATTAAAAAATTAGAGTTAATTAACATAAAAGAGATAAAAAATTAACAAATGACACAAAATATTAAAATTGATCCATATGGTTTTAGAGAATATGACGCCCGATGGTTGTATGAAAAAGACATAAATATAGCTGGAATAGAGAATCTTGGAAAAGGTTTGGGTACACAAATAATCAGTCATACTAAAAAAAATAGTCCAACAGTTATAGTTGGACATGACTATCGTTCTTATAGCGAAGAGATAAAAGTAGCTCTAAAAAAAGGATTGCTATCAACAGGCTGTAATGTTGAAGATGTTGGATTGTCGTTGTCTCCAATGGTTTACTTTGCACAATTTAATTTGAATTCTGATGCTGTTGCAATGGTTACTGCAAGTCATAATGAAAATGGATGGACTGGAGTGAAGATGGGTATCAAAAGAGGATTAACTCACGCACCAGACGAAATGAAGGAATTAAAAGAAATAACATTAAATGAAAAATTTAAATCAGGCCAAGGAAATGAAAAACAAATTGAAAACTTTCAGCAAGTTTATAAAGATGATTTAATCAAAAATAATAAAATTGATAAAAAAATAAAAGCAGTTGTTGCATGTGGTAATGGAACTGCAGGTATATTTGCTCCAGATATTTTAAGAGGCATAGGATGTGAGGTAATCGAACTAGATTGTAATCTAGACTGGACATTTCCCAAGTATAATCCTAATCCTGAGGATTTAGAGATGCTTCATGAGATAGCAAAATCTGTAAAAGAAAATAAGGCCGATATAGGTTTTGGTTTTGATGGAGATGGTGACAGAGTTGGTGTGATTGACAATAAAGGTAATGAAATTTTCTCAGATAAAATTGGTTTATTAATTGCTAGAAATTTATCTACTAAACATCAAAATTCAAAGTTTATAGTAGATGTTAAATCTACAGGTTTGTACTCAAAAGATAAGGTATTAGCAGAAAATAACTGTGATACCATTTATTGGAAAACAGGTCATTCACATATTAAAAGAAAAGTTAATACAGAAAAAGCTTTAGCAGGCTTTGAAAAAAGTGGACACTTCTTTTTTAATCAGCCATTAGGTTATGGATATGATGATGGTATTAACTCTGCAATCCAGGTCTGTCATTTACTAAATAATCAAAATAAAAAAATGAGTGAAATTATTGAGGATTTACCTAACACTTATCAATCGCCCACTATGGCTCCTTTTTGTAAAGATGAAGAAAAATATCAAGTAGTTGAAGAATTAGTGAAACAAGTCGAGAAAATTAAAAATAATAAAATAAAAGTTGATAATCAAATCATAACAGAGGTTTTAACAGTTAATGGAATTAGATTTTCTTTTGAGGATGGTTCGTGGGGTTTGATCAGGGCATCATCAAATAAACCATCTTTAGTTGTTGTTACTGAAAGCCCTACATCAGATAAAAGAAAGAAAGAAATCTTCAATTTTATAGATGATTTGCTGCAAAAAACTGGAAAAATTGGTGATTATGACCAAAAAATCTAGAGGTTAATAAACATTATTTTCAACTATTAAGTGTTCATAAAATTTTAAAGAATCATTTAATTTTAAAGATGTGAGGTGATGGAGGGAGACTGAAATCACCTCTTTTTTTTTGTAAGATTTATAAAATCTAATTTTCCTATATATCTAAGCAATGGCAGATAAAAAAATAAGATCAGTTGCAAAAACTTTTTCTTGGAGACTTTTTATTTTTATTTATTGGGTATTATTTGGCTATATTTATACTGGTACTTTTGTAGGAGCTGGAATATTGGGAGTTGGATCAATTATTCCACTTTTTTTCTATTACTTCCACGAAAGAATTTGGAATAAAGTTAAATGGGGAACCAATTAAATAAACTTTTTGAGTTTATCTGAGATTATGACTTTTTTATTATTGATGTAATCTTCATGATTTCTTTCAATGTTTTTAAGTTCATATAGATAGTTTACCATAACACCAAATGATCTATTAAAACCAACTTCAGATACATTTGCGTTTATATTTATATCCTCAATTGTAGCTCCATTGCCTAAGTGAAATCTAGTTACATCGTTAATCGGTAATTGTTTATGATTTTTTTCATTTATTAAATAATGAGCTACTAATTTTAAAATAGCATCTTTATTTGAAACTATTCTAGTATCTCCAACTTTTAAATCTGAAGACTTTAAAAAAGAAATATTTTCTAAAGGTATATTGCCTAAAATATTTTTAATTTTGTTATCCTCTAAATATGAAAACCAATCTCTAAATCCTGGAATAGGTGACAAAGTTCCAAATTTTTTAATATTAGGTAATTCTTCTTGAATTTCATAAACAACTCTTTTTATTAAAAAGTTACCCAAAGTCACTCTCGATAAACCATCTTGACAATTACTAATTGAATAAAAAGTTGCAGTATCAAGATTTTTCCCTGCAACTGTATTCGGTTTTGTTATTTCTTGAATAGATTTACTTAAACCATTAGTAAGTGCTACTTCAACAAATATTATTGGTTCGTCCTCTAGTGCTGGATGAAAGTAAGAAAAAAATCTTCTATCTTGACCTAGTCTTCTTTTGAGTTCATCCATGTCTTTAATTTCATGAACTCTTTCATATTTCATAATTTTTTCTAAAACAGCTGCTTTAGTATCCCAAGTAATTTTAGCCAATCTTAAAAATCCAGGATTAAACCAAGATTTAAATAATTCTCGTAAATCGTCATCTAAAGGTTTCAATTCTGGATTCTCTTGCAATACTTTTAATAAATCTTCTCTTAATGAAACTATTGTAGAAATACCATTGGGAGCCATATTCATCCTTCTAAACAATTCTCTTCTCTTTCCTTCAGATACAATAAATAGTTTAAATAAATTTTTGTCATTCTGAGTTTTTTGATAAGTTTCTATAGCTTCTGAAACTTTGGTATGACTAGGTTTAAATTTCTCATTAATTTTCTTGAAAAAAGCTAATTTATTCTCGGGTGTAAGGCTTTGATAAAGATCTGTCACATCCCTTGCAACAGTAATACCAAAAGCTGCACCTTTGTTAGAAATTAAGTCATCACATAATGACAATATTGTTTCTAAATCGTTTTTTTTGAGCTCTTTTTTTTTGAATAGTTTTTGACCTACATCAGCAATGGATGAAATGATATCTTTTAAGTTAAAAATATTTTTCATATCTAATTTATACTTAAATATTCATAAAAAGATCTTATAGAAACAATTATTAAAAATGAGCCAAAAATTTTACTCAATAAACCCTTGTTAATTTTATATACTGCTTTAGCACCTATGCGCGCCATTAACATCGTCACAGGCACAAATACAATAAAACCTAATAGATTTATGTATCCCAGACTAAAAGGTGTATTAATGTTATTAATTATTTTACCACTAATTATCATTGTGGTGGTTCCAGTAACAGCAATCAAAAAACCAACTGCTGCTGCAGTTCCAATAGATTTTCTAATGTCGTAACCAAAAGTTCTCATAAAAGGAACCATTAATGATCCACCACCTATTCCAAGTGGTACAGAAATAAACCCAATGATAATTCCAGAGATATTTTTAATTAAATCTGAAATTTTCTTTGGATTTTCAACAAGCTTCTCTCTTAAAAAAATAAAAAATATTCCGACTAAAAAAGCAAAAATTGAAAAAAATAAAACTAATGCTGGTGTCTTTAAATTAACTGCTAAAAAAGTTCCAGCTATTACCCCAAATAAAATAAATATACCAAATGATTTAACCATCTTAAAATCTACAGCATCATGTTCCATATGTGTCTTTGTTGAGATTATTGAGGTTGGGACAATGATTGCTAATGAGGTTCCAACTGAAAGATGCATTCTAGTGACAATATCAAAATCTAAAACCGAAAAAGCGTAATACAACGCTGGAACCATTATTATTCCTCCACCAACACCTAGTAAGCCTGCCATAAAACCAGCAACTGCTGCAGCGATAGCTAACACAACTAATAAATTAATAATTTCATTAATATTTGAGATATCCATTATGTATTTGCCTGATTGGCTTTTTCATTATTTTGAACAATTGTCATAATATGTTTTGTTTTTTGGAAATCAGATTCACGAGCCATTAAATTGTCACTTAAATATCTTTTCCATTCCTTTGATCCTATTTGGCCATGATACAAACCTACAGTATGTCTCATAATATGATTAACTTTTGTTCCTAATTTAACTTCTTTTTTTACATACTCTAGAAGCTGCTCAGCTACTTGCTCTCTATTAGGAATAATTTTTGTGTTAAATATTTCTTTTTCAATTTCTACTAATGAATATGGGTTTTGATATATAGATCTTCCAATCATTACTCCATCGCAAATATTTAGATGTTTATTTATTTCATGTATTTTAGAAATACCTCCATTAATAATTATTTCTAAATCTGGATTTTGTTTTTTAACTTCATAAACCATGTTGTAATTGAGTTTCGGAATATTTAGATTTTGCTTTGGCGAAAGACCAGTTAGCATTGCTTTTCTTGCATGCAAAATAAATGTTTTTGCACCTGCGTCTCTCATTTCGTGAATAAAACTATTTAGATATTCAAAACTTTCTACATCATCAAATCCAATTCTAGTTTTTGCTGTAACTGGAATATTGCATGATTTAACCATTGCATTTATACATTCGGCAACTAGATCTGGCTCTTTCATTAAACATGCACCAAACATATTTTTTTGAACCTTTTTACTAGGACAACCTAAATTAATATTAATTTCATCATAGCCCATATCCTCTGCGATCTTCGCGACTTCAGCTAGCTCCTCTTTATTTGATCCACCAACCTGTAATGCTAGTGGCTTTTCCTCAGGACTATAAGATAAAATTTTTTTTCTATCCCCATGTATTGCAGATTTTGTAGCAACCATTTCAGTATAAAGCATTACGTTTTTACTCATCAATCTTAAGAAAAAACGATCATGTCTATCTGTACAATCCATCATTGGGGCAACAGAAACTTTTCTATTAATTGTATTCTTAGTATCCAAGAGGTTTACCCATTATTTTGTCAGGAAGCCATGTAACTATTTCAGGAAAGATACATAAAATTAAAATTGCTAATGCCATTATAATCATAAATGGTATAGAGCCTTTTAAAATTTCTGACAAACTCACATCTGGGGTAATGCCTTTTATTATATAAAGATTTAATCCAACAGGTGGAGTTATTAATCCTATCTCCATATTAATAGTAAATACAATTGCAAACCAATATGGATCAAAACCTAATGTAGTAATTACTGGTAATAATATAGCAGATGTCATAACGATAACCGCAACAGGAGGTAAAAAGAAACCAGCTATTAAAAGAAATATATTTATTAAAAGAAATACAACCCATTTATTAGAACTTAACTCTACCATGCTCTGAGCTAAAGACTGAGTTACATAAAGTTGCGAAAGTGTAAAAGCAAAAAGATAAGAAGCTGCAATGATAAACATTATCATTACACTTTCTTTCATTGAGACTTTAACAATATTCCATATTTTTTTTGGTTGATAAATTTTATAAACTATAGCGATTAATACAAAAACTAAGAATGCTCCAACTCCAGATGCCTCTGATGGAGTTGCTACACCACCATATAACACATACAAGACACCTGCTATAATTGCTAAGAATGGAAGAACTCTTGGTAGCACTTCAAGTTTTTCTCTTAAAGTAGGAGGTGTTCTATTCCTTAAAGCTTTTGCAGCATCTTTATCAATAAAGTAACTATGAATAAGAGCCCAAATTGCAAACATACCTGCCAACATAAAACCAGGTACCAGTCCACATAAAAATAATCTACCAATCGATGTACCGGTTGCGATTCCATAAACTATTAAAACTATACTTGGAGGAATTAAAACTCCTAATGTCCCTCCTGCTGCTATAGTACCTGTAGCAATTTGGTCAGAGTAACCTCTTTTTCTCATCTCAGGTATCCCCATTGTTCCAATCGCTGCACATGTAGCTGGGCTAGATCCACTTAAAGCTGCAAAAATTGAACAAGCGCCAATATTAGAAATAACTAAACCACCTGGTAACCTCCACAACCATCTGTCTAAACCGGTATATAAATCTTTTCCTGCAGGAGAATTAGCTACTGCCATACCCATTAAAATAAACATTGGTATCGAAAGTAAGACAAACGAATTTAGTCCTGCATAAAACGTTTCTGCAAAAACGTCTAGCATTTGAAAACCTTCAAATGATACTAAGAGAACTATTGATACAAAGCTTAAACCAAATGCAATTGGAATTCCTGAAAAAAGGACTATTAAAGTAAAAACTGCAACAATTATAGCTATTATTAATGGGTCCATTATTTTAATCTGCCTCGTCGTTTAACTTAATAATTTCTGCTATGTATTGAAGTATCATTAAAATAGCTCCAATCATCATTGAGGAATAAGGTATCCATAATGGAGGATCCCAAACTGTGCCAGTTGAGTAATTTTTAGTAAAAGCTTCTTCAACCATAATGAAACCAAAATAAAATAGAATTAAAAAAAATAATAAACTTAATAACGATGTAAAAATTTTTAATCTTAGAACATTTTTTGGGGACAAAAAGTCATATATCCACTCCATACTAACATGTGCTTTTTCACTTAAAACATAAGCGCTACCAATGAAAGTAGATGCAACTAACAACATTGTTACTAATTCAGTTTGCCATGTTATTGCTCTTTGAAAAAAATACCTTTCGAATACTAATTCGACAATTACAAGAATTGACAAAAGTAAAGCAAGAACTGCAAATGCTCCACAAGCTTTAGCTGTAAAATCGCAAAATTTTAAATATTTATTTTTCATAAAAAAAAACCCCTACTTATTTTTGATAAATAGGGGTTCTTTATATATTACTTTATTTAACTGCCAAAGCCATTTCCATTAGTTTATCTCCACCTGGAACTTTTTCAGCAAAAGCTTTATGAGAAGATTTCTTTGCAATCTCTACCCATGCAGCATGATCTTTCTCGTCCATGTAGACTAATTTAACGCCTGCAGCTTTATATGCATCCTCAAACTTTTTATCTAAATTCTCTACTTGAGCTGTCATATATTTTTCAGCTACTTTACCAGCAGCCATGAGTGCTTTTTGTTGTTTTGAATTTAAAGCATCATATGATTTTTTAGACATTAGAATTGGTTCATACATAAACCATAATCCAAATTTTCCTGGAGGTGTTGCACAAGTTACTTGCTCATAAATTTTATAACTTACAAAACTTCCTGAACTAGTATTTGCACCTGTTAATACACCTGTTTGAAGACCAGTATAAATTTCAGATGAAGGCATACTTTGAATACCTGCACCAGCTGCTTCTAACATTTGGTTAAATGCTTTTCCTGCAGCTCTCATAACCTGTCCTTTTGCATCGCTTGGATTTTTGATACATTGAGACTTAGAGGCAAATCCGCCACCTAACCAAGCATCTGATAAAACAACTACACCTGCATCAGTTATAATTCTTTTAATTTCAGTCATCATAGGACCTTTATTAAATCTTAATGCGTGATCATGATTTTTTACAGTTCCCGGCATTAAAGTTGCATCAAATTCTGGATGGAATTTAGAAGCATACGCTAAAGGAAATGCAGAAATATCCAATTGACCAGTTGTCATTGGTTTCCATTGTTCTTTTGGTTTGTATAAAGATTTCGCTGGGTAAATTCTAATATCTATTCCAACGTTTGCTTTTTTAACTTCATCTGCAATTATTTGAACCATTTCGTGTCTTGGATCAAATGAGCCGTCAGCTCTTGGAGTTCCTGGCCATTGGTGACTTGCTTTTAAAGTTACGGCATAAGCAGAACCAATTAAAGTGAACGCAAGAACAAATGAAGTTAAACATAAAGATATTTTTTTTAACATTTAATTCTCCCTCTATTGTTATTTATGATAGTTGTATTAAAATGAAGATATCGTTAAGAGTCAAGTTAACAAAAAATACAATTAATTTTTAATACTAATTATGGATGGACCACTTAAAAACTTATTAGTAGTTGATTTAACAAGGGTTTTAGTTGGACCATATTGCACAATGATTTTATCAGATTTAGGTGCAAGAGTAATAAAGGTTGAGGCGCCTGAAATAGGAGATGACTCAAGAAAATTTGGACCTTTTATTGAAGATTATTCAGCCTATTTTATGTCTCTTAATAGAGGAAAAGAAAGTATAGCCTTAAATTTAAAAAATTCAGATGACAAGAAAATATTTAACAAAATTTTATCTAAAGCAGATATCTTAGTTGAAAATTTTAAACCAGGAACTTTAAAAAAATGGGGATACGGCTGGGAAGAAGTTAACAAAAAGTTTCCTAAATTAATTTATGCTTCAGCATCTGGTTTTGGACAGACAGGTCCCTTAAAAGAATTACCAGCGTATGATATGGTCGTCCAAGGAATGGGTGGATTGATGAGTGTAACCGGTCAACCAAATTCAGAACCTACAAGAGTTGGTACTTCAATTGGTGATATTACAGCTGGCTTGTTCACAGCAATAGGTATCAATGCTGCTTTATATGATAGACAAAAAACTGGTAAAGGGATGTATATAGATGTTTCAATGCTTGACTGTCAAATTGCAATTCTTGAAAATGCAATTGCAAGATATTTATCTAAAAATGAAATACCTAAACCAATGGGCTCAAGACACCCTTCTATAGCTCCATTTGAAGCATTTAAAACTAAAGACAGTTATATAATCATTGCTGCTGGTAATGATAAATTATTTGAAAAACTTTGTAATATTTTAGAAGTTCCTGAAATGTATAATAATGAAAAATTTAACTCAAATTCTTCTAGGTCAAAAAATATGGATGAACTTAAAATAATTTTAGAAAATAAACTTTCTGCAAAATCAACAAATGAATGGGTTAGTCAAATGGAGAAAGATAAAATTCCTTGTGGTCCTATATTTAATATTAAAGAAGCTGTTGAAAATCCACAAGTTGAAGCAAGAAATATGATTGTAAAAGCTTATCATAAAGTAATAGGAGATTTTAGATTGGCAGGAAACCCTATTAAAATGTCTACATATGATGATCCTGATAAAAGAGGTGACATCCCTGATCTAGATGAGCACCGAGAAAAAATAATAAAAGAATTTGTAAATTAAAATTTATTGATCTTCTTGAGTATCTTCATTAGCTGGCTCTTCGCTATCTGAAACTTCGTCTAAAGATACTTCACCATCTTCATTCATAGTTTCTTCACCAACTGAACTATCGATATCAGCTTTAGCAGTTTCAGATAATTCTGCTAAATCTTCTTTTGTAACTTGAATTTTTTCTGGAGTTTTTCTTGCTCTTTTTGATGGAAGAATTGGGGTTCCACTTTTAGAAATTTCTCCTTTGTATAAATTCTCAAAATCATCACCTATATCTTCATCATCTTCTGCAGTGTCATCAACTTGTTCAACGTGTTTTCTAAGTTTATAAACAGCACTATCGGTTAGATCAGATACTTGAATTTTTTCTTCTGCAATTTCTCTTAACGAAATAACTGTATTTTTATCATTATCTCTATCAATTGTTGGTTCTATACCAGCATTTAATTGAGTGGCTCTTTCTTTAGCTACTAATACTAATTCATAGGGACTATCTACTTTATCGATGCAGTCTTCTACAGTTACTCTTGCCATGCGCAGTATCTATACAGTGAGACCTATAAAATCAAGGAGTTTTTTATCTATATTGAGGATTTAGCTTACTTCTAACTAAATAAAGCAGAATTATTGAGGTCAAAATATATGCCCCTGAAACAATAGCTATTTGCTCAATTGAAAATTTAATATCTATAAGAATACCAAATAATGCTGTTCCAAAAGCAGTAGCAAATACCATTAAAGCTGTTGTGAGAGCTTTAATAGATCCAATATGCTTCACACCATAAATTTCAGCCCATGTAGATGATCCTAAAACATTAGCTAGGCCGTTAGTAACACCTAACAAACCAAAGAAAAAAAATGATGAAATCTCAACATCAAAATAGAAAAGGACTACAGTTGAAAAAAAAAGAGGAACATTCATATAAATTAATAATTTTCTGCTAGTAAATTTATCAATCAAGAAACCTGAAATAAATAATGTTACCACAGATAATATTGAGTAAACCATGAAAGATTGTGCAATTACATATGGGCCCCAACCTTTTGAACTGGTTATAAAAGATTGGTAAACAAATGTACCTGTTGCAATCCAGGGCATAGCTAACATGGTCATACAAATAATATAAAATCTGTAATCTTTCAAAACTTCAATTCTTTTCCATTGTTTTATTGGTTTGGTGATAATTTCATTATTGCTTTCTTCTCTCGTATCAAGTTTAACTTCTTTGACTAAAAAATATGTAGCAATTGGTAAAACTATAATTACTAAAATAGAAATAGAAACCCAAATATCTCTCCAGTGAATAAATGTAAGTAAAAAAACAATTAAAACAGGCAATATAAATTCTGCTAAAGATAAACCTAACCAGCCTGTGCTTAAAGCTCTACCTCGATTTTTTTCAAAAAACCGAGAAATTGTTGTAGTCGCAGTGTGGCTTGATAAACCTTGTCCTGATAATCGCATTAAAAAAATTCCAATAAACAAAAAAATAACAGAGGAAATTTTTGAAAATATGAAACAAGAAATTGATAAAAATATAATTACATAAGATGCAAATTTTAATATATTCACGTCATCTATTTTTTTTCCAATCCAAACTAGAACAATACTACTTAATAATGTTGCAGATGCATAGATTGAGCCAAATTGTCCGTGTGTAATTGATAAAGCATCCCTAATACTTGAATTAAATAAACCAAGAAAAAAACTCTGTCCAAAACTAGAAAAAAATGTAAAAATAAAACCGAATATAATTACTTTTAAACTTAAACTTTTAAACATAGATAAAAATTATGACTTGTAATGTTGCTTTCATAGGTCTTGGGGTCATGGGTTACCCGATGGCTGGTTATATATCAAAAGCCGGACACAATGTAACTGTTTTTAATAGAACTAAATCAAAAGCTGAAAAATGGATAAATGAATACAAAGGTAAAATGGCTGAAACACCAGCTGAAGCTGCAAAAGACTCTGAATATATTTTTACGTGCGTTGGAAATGATAATGATTTAAGAGAAGTTACATTTGGTGATAGTGGTGCATTTAAAACAATTAAAAAGGGGTCAGTTTACATTGATAACACCACTGCCTCAGCCACAATAGCTAGAGAAATTCATGAATATGCAAAAAAAAATGGTTTTGGTTCTTTAGATGCACCAGTCTCAGGTGGGCAAGCTGGAGCTGAAAATGGTGCACTTACAGTTATGATTGGTGGAGATCAAGCTGATTTCGAAAAAGCGAAAGATAAAATTGATTGTTACAGTAAAAAAATGAAATTATTGGGAGGTCCTGGTAATGGTCAGCTAGCAAAAATGGTTAACCAAATTTGCATTGCTGGTTTAGTTCAAGGTCTGTCAGAAGCTATCAATTTTGGAATGAGAGCTCGATTAAATATGGAAGATGTTATTGAAGTTATTTCAAAAGGTGCAGCTCAATCGTGGCAAATGGAAAATAGATACAAAACCATGATTGATGATAAATTTGAATTTGGGTTTGCGGTAGATTGGATGAGAAAAGATCTTAAAATTGCCATGGATGAAGCTAAAAATAATGGGTCTCTGTTACCTGTGACTGAGCTAGTTGATAAATATTACGGAGAGATTCAGGAAATGGGTGGTAATAGATGGGATACTTCAAGTTTAATAAGAAGGTTTAGAAAATAGATAGTATGCAACCGGCATACTACGAAGATTTCAGTGAAATAAAAAAAAAGATTTGGCATTTGTTAGAGGATGCTGTTTCAAACCGTAATTCTCAATTTAGAATACCTTCTTTTATGTGTGGTTACGGCTCAGACATAGATGGGAGAATTGTTGTTTTAAGAAAAGCTGATAAAGAAAATAATGTAGTTCAATTTCACAGCGATATCAGATCAGATAAAATTAATATAATTAAAAAAAATTCTAATGCAGCAATGTTATTTTACGATAAAGAAGAAAAAATTCAGGTCAGATTAAAAGTTGAATGTATTGTAAATCATGAAAATGACATTACAAAAAAATCTTGGGAAAAAACTCAACATATAAGTAGAAAATGTTATTTAGTTGACAGTGGTCCTGGTACAATCTCAAATGAGCCAACTTCTGGTCTAAAACCTGAGCTTGATAATTTTGAATATACAAAAGAGCAAAGCGAAGAAGGCTATAAAAATTTTACTGTTATTCAATGTAAAATTAAGTCTATTGAATGGTTATACTTAGCAGCTAAAGGACATAGAAGAGCCAGATTTGATTTAGAAAATAATAAAGATAATTGGCTAGTTCCTTAATAATTAATTTTTTGTAAAATATTCCCTTCAACACCTAAAAGATAATAACCCTGACTATCTTTACTGAAATTTCTCGTAGAGCAACTTGGACCAAATCTTGTCTTCCAATTATATCTTCCAGCATCTTTTAATTTATTTATGATTTTTAAATAATTTGGATGCTTATATTTTCCAAGCTCAAATAAGCAAAAAATTTTATACGGATCATATGGATTTTCTCTAGTAGGTGTTATGTAAACTGAGTCCATTAATTGTGGACACATCTCTATGTCGTGCGCATAGATTTTTCCAATTCTAGGACTACTAGGATCTACTGAATTTAACATTAACCTTGAGTCTCTGTTCGTATAATGATTATTTTTTATCCCTGGTATACAATTTGTTCCCATCCCTTGGGTATGAAGTAATTCATGCAATGCAATTGCAGCTTTTCTTTTGTCAGTACCAACAGATTTATTTCGTAAAAATATTGAACCAAATCCTACTCCTGCCTCTCCACCGTCGACACTATTGATATCAGCGAAATTAAAATAAATTTTTTTATTATTTGTTTGACCTTTTTTTTTATATAAAAAAGGTGTTATGCTATTGTTGGCGTATTTATGAAGATTTTTAAAGTTTTTATCCATTCTTATAAAAGTAATATCTAATTTTCCATCTGATCTATAATCTAGCTTGTATTTACGTGGAACCTTGTCGCCTTTTTTATTTTTACTAGTAGAAATTTCCATCCATTTATTTGCCATTAAAATAATTTTTTCCATTTTCCCATTTATATCTAATTCTCTATCTTCACTATCTTTGGCTAATAGATAGTTAAAATGAATTTGGTAATCATCATTTACATCAGGTTGATCCTCAAAAAATCTTCCAGGTTTTTTGTCATTTTCATCAATTTCCAAATTCATATTTGCACTTGCAACAGGTTCATCAATTTTTGTCCAAACAATTTTGTCGTTAATTGCAAACAAAAAACATTCATTTTGAGTGTATTTTTTTGCTCCTTTCATACAGTTTTTGTATGCTTGTTCATGTGCTTTATCATTTATTTCTTTTACAATTTTAAATCCAGTTGCCCATCCTCCTTCACTTGTTGATCCATAAAAAATTAATTTTTGTTTCTTTTTTTGAGATTTCTTAAGTTGTTTTTTGTACCATTCTTCAAAATCATTCCAATAATGAATCTCTCCTGAACCTGGGACTTTAATTTCTGCAAAAATATTGTTTGTTAAAAATAAGGAAAATAAAATTATAATAAACTTTTTCATATCAAAGATATTAAATCAGAAAAATCGCAAAAAAAACAGTATTTATAGAATTTTTATTGAGACAATTTGTAAAAGAAAATTGTATCATCTCATGCTAGGTTATTAGTTTTAAAGGAGGAAATAATGAAAGCATATATAATGGGAAACTACACTGAAAAAGCTTTTCAAGGTTTTTTAAAAGATCCTAAAAGTGATAGAAAAGCAGTTGTAGAACAATTAACAAAAGCAATGGGTGGAACAATGCATAGTATGGACATCGTTCGTGGTTCATATGACTTTGTTGTTGTAAATGAATTAACTAGTTTTGAAGATTTTGCAGCAGTTAAGCTTGTAGTGGAAGCTTCAGGTGCTGTTAAAAATTTAACAATGTTAGAAGCAATAGACTTTAATAAAGCTACAACTAAAGCAAGTGAAGTTGCTTCAGGTGCATATAAAGCGCCAGGTCAATAATTAAGATTGATTAATTTTTTTTGTCGTTATCGACTACTAAGCAGATTTCTGATTTAGTCAGAAATCTGCGACCTGTTCCATTATCTAATGAGAACATGCCCCCTATTCCTTTAACAGCATCTATTGTTAAATCAGTATGTTTCCACTTTTCATATTGATCTGCATTCATATAAAAAGGCACTCCACCAATTTCACCTAATTTCAAATCATTGTCGCCTAATGGAAATTCACCTTCTTGAAAACACATTGGCGCACTACCATCACAACAGCCACCAGATTGATGAAACATTAATTTTTCACCATATTTTTCTTGCAGCTCAGATAATAGATTTAATGCTGAATTAGTTGCGGATACTTTCATTTTTAAACTACGGCCCATGATTTAGAATCATGGGCCAGTATATATTATTATTTATTAAAAGAAGCCTAATTTCTTCTCAGCATAAGAAACATGTAAGTTCTTATTCTGCCTGTAGTGATCAAGCATCATTTTGTGAGTTTCTCTTCCCACACCTGATTGTTTGTAACCACCAAATGGAGAGTGAGCTGGATAAGCATGATAACAATTTGTCCATACTATTCCTGCTTGTATTGCTCTACCCATTCTGTAAGCAATATTTCCATTTCTAGTCCAAACACCTGCACCTAAACCATAAAGAGTATCATTAGCAATTTCTAATGCTTCTGCTTCATCTTTAAATTTAATTACAGATACTACAGGTCCAAAGATTTCTTCTTGTGAAATCCGAGATTTGTTATTGGTTTCAAAAATAGTTGGTTGGATATAATTTCCTTTTTCCAACCCACTATTAAGTTTACCAACTTCACCTCCAGCAAGAACTTTAGCACCCTCTTTTTTACCAAGATCTAGATAAGATTTAATCTTCTCCATTTGCTCAACTGAAGCTTGTGCTCCAATCATAGTCTCCATTTTCAACGGATTATCTTGGATAACAGCTTTTGTTCTAGCGATACATTTTTCCATGAATTTATCATAAATAGATTCTTGGACTAATGCTCTACTTGGACAAGTACAAACCTCACCTTGGTTTAGATTAAACATTACAAAACCTTCAACACACTTATCTAAAAAATCATCATCTTTATCCATGATGTCTTCAAAGAAAATATTAGGAGACTTGCCACCTAACTCAAGAGTGATTGGAATAATGTTTTGTGCAGCATACTGCATGATCAATCTTCCAGTTGTAGTTTCACCAGTGAATGCAACTTTAGCTACTCTCTTAGATGAAGCTAAAGGTTTTCCTGCTTCTAAACCAAAACCGCTTACAATGTTTACAACTCCTGGAGGTAATAAATCTCCAATTAATTCCATCATAACCATAATTGATGCTGGCGTTTGTTCTGCTGGTTTAAGAACAGAGCAATTTCCTGCAGCTAAAGCTGGTGCTAATTTCCATGTAGCCATTAATAATGGGAAGTTCCACGGAACTATTTGAGCTACAACTCCTAAAGGCTCAGGGATATTGTAAGAGTATTGTGAGTTACTTATTTCAGCAACAGAACCCTCTTCTGCTCTAATTACTCCAGCAAAATATCTCCAGTGATCAATCACTAAAGCTATGTCTGCAGCCATACATTCTCTAATTGGTTTACCGTTGTCTAAACACTCAGCAACTGCAAGCATGTCTTTATTTTGCTCAAGAACATCAGCTATTTTATTTAGGATAATTGATCTTGTTGTAATATCTGTTTTTCCCCACTCTGGAAAAGCTGCATGAGCTGCATCTAATGCTGCTTCAACATCTTTTTCATTTGATCTAGCTACTGAACAGATAATTTCGTTTGATATCGGACTTGGATTATCAAAATATTTACCTGATAACGGCTCTACAAATTTCCCATTTATAAAGTTTCCATATTTTGCTTTATATGGAAATTCTACTTTTAGATGAGATGTGTCTAGAGCTGATGACACTTTTAATGCTTCTGCACTCATTTTTTTCTCTCCTTTTATATTAGTTGATTTGATGTTATTAGATCTTCTAGAATTTTTTAAAGGTTTCTTGGTCGCAGACTTTTTTGTCCCAACTTTTTTAGTCTTAACTTTTTTTTTATTTATTATTTTTCTAGAAGTTTTGGCTAATTTCTTTTTTTTCTTTTTAGTTTTTTTAAGTTTGTTAACCATTTATATAATTGAAATTAAAAACCTATTAGAAGGTCTTGTAAACAAAACAATTATATTCAATTTAAGGTTGTATTAATTTACTTGTTAAATAATGAAAAAATTATTTAATTTCTAATTACCTATTTTGGACAATTTTTTCTTTAATTTTTTAGACAGATTAGAAAACCATACTTTTTCTTTTCCTGACTCAGGTAATACTTCTCCGTACTCGATCATTTGAGATGGAGGTAAATCAATAATATAAACCCAAACTTGGGTTTCATCTAATTTAGAATTTTTAATTATAGTATCTCTTAGATCAGAAATTAATTTATCTTTAATTTTTTTTGATCTACCAGCTCTAATTTGACCAAGTAGAAATAATGATGGTTCTTGAACTTTTTTGCCTCCCATGAAATGATTATTTTTTTTTGTTTTATTAAATATTACTTGAGCAAAATAAGTATTTGCTCCCGTTACAACATTATGAACATTGGTGATTCCTTCTGCTAAATTTTTTTGCTGTTTAGAACTTAAATTAAAATTTGAATTAGTGACGGTATAAGTCGGCATAAAAATTAAAATATAGATTTTGAATATTTCTTCCAATTATCTTGGTAATGCTTTGTATTTTCAATTATAGCTTTTTTTTCATCCTCAGTTACTTCTCTTAAAACTTTACCAGGTGAACCGACTACTAATGAATTGTCAGGTATTTCTTTATTTTCTGTTATTAAAGCTTTAGCTCCAATAATACAATTTTTTCCAATTTTAGCATTGTTTAAGATAACTGCTCCAATACCGATTAAACTGTTATCACCAATTGTGCAGCCATGAAGCATAACCATATGGCCTATAGTTACATCTTTACCCACTTTTAGAGGACATCCTGGATCGGTGTGTAAAACGCTTCCATCCTGAACGTTTGACCCTTCACCAATAAATATGTTTTCAACATCCCCTCTTAAAACTGCATTAAACCAAATACTTGTGTTTTTTTCTAGAGTAACATCACCTATTATAGTTGCATTAGGCGCTACCCAATTTTCGCCAGAGTTTTTTGGTTTTTTATCTTTTAAATCGTAAAACATTATTTATATATTATTACATCATGCCAATACAAACTCCAATATGTGATTTTGGTAAAAAAGCTGTTCCATTTAAACTAAAATCAACTGATGAAAAAGTTCTTAAGCTTGATGACGTTAAAGGAGAAAATGGAACTCTGATAATGTTTATTTGTAATCATTGTCCCTATGTTAAAGCAGTTACAAAAGATATAGTTGAAGACTGCAATAATTTAAAAAAATTAGGTATAAACTCTGTTGCAATTTGTTCAAATGATGCCGTTAATTATCCTGAAGACTCATTTGAAAATATGAAGAAATTTTCTAGTAGTAATAGATTTAATTTTCCTTATTTAGTAGATGAGACCCAAGAAGTAGCAAAGGCTTATGATGCTGTGTGTACTCCTGATTTCTTTGGATACAATAAAAATTTAGAGCTTCAATACAGAGGTAGAATGAGAGAATTAAAAAAACTTATTCCAGTTAGAAGTGGAGAAAGTGAACTATTTCAAGCAATGAAACAAATTGCCGAAACGGGTAAGGGTCCAAAAGATCAAATTCCAAGTGCTGGATGTAGCATTAAATGGAAATATGATTAATGTATTTAGTCCTTACTAGATCTTTTCCACCAGAGCTTGGTGGAATGCAAAGTTTAATGTGGGGTCTTTCAAGAGAATTATCGAAAAACTTTATGATTAAAGTTTTTGCAGATTACAGTGAAGGTCATAAAGAATTTGATGAACAAGCATCTTTTTCTATTGAAAGAGTTGGTGGAATAAAACTTTTGAGAAAATACCGAAAAGCTAAATTAATAGATGAATTTATTAAAGACAATAAAATAAAGGGAATTATCGCTGATCACTGGAAGAGTTTAGAGTTAATTAAGTCACCTAAAAAAAAATATTGCCTAATTCATAGTAAAGAAATTAATCATCCAAAAGGCTCAAGTTTAAATAAAAGAGTTTTAAATGTTTTGAATAATGTTGAGAGAGTAATTGCCAATTCACAATTTACAAAAAATTTAGCAATTGAATGCGGTGTTAACGAAAATAGAGTTATTGTAATCAACCCTGGGATAGATCCTGCTAAAGATTTAGACAAACAAACAATAAATAAGGTTGAGAGTTTATTGAAAATAAAAACACCAAGACTAATTACAGTTTCAAGATTTGATAAAAGAAAAAACCATGAAAAAATAATTATGGCTTTAAGAAATTTAAAACAAATTTATCCTGATATAGTTTATATTTGTGTTGGATATGGTGAAGAGGAAGAAAATATTAAAAATCTTGTGAAAGAACTAGATTTAGAGGGTCAGGTTATGTTCTTTAAAAATATAAGCAATGATTTAAAAAATGCTTTAATTGCAAAATCTAACGTCTTTGTGATGCCTTCAATAGTTCACAAAACATCTGTTGAAGGATTTGGAATTGCTTATGTTGAGGCAGCTCAATATGGAGTACCATCTATAGGAGGAAAAGATGGAGGGGCAGCAGATGCAATTGATCATCAAAAAACTGGTTTAATTTGTGATGGTAATAATTTAGATGATGTTTATTCATCTACAAATACAATTTTAGAAAATAAGAAATATTTGGAGTATGGAAAGAATGCCAAAGAATTTGTGAATAAATTCCAATGGTCTAATATTATAGAAGAATATAAAAAGACTCTTAGCTAATTTATCGGCCAAGGTAATTCAATATACCCCTGTAAAATTCCTGGAGGAAAATCCATTATCATAAAATGAGAAATTGCTGCAAGAGCGATCCATACACCAATTGAACTAATTAAACTAAATCTAAAACCTACTCTTGCTATTTTTGATAAAAATATAAAAACAAATAAGCCAATAGATATATAGAAACCTATAAATACTGATAAAAATAATGGAGAGATAAACCAAAAAATAGTTAGCCACTGACTTCTAATTTCTGTATTTCCTAAAAGTAAATTTTCTGCATCATAAAACACCTTTGAGCCAGATTTACTTATAAACATTTGAATTCCAATAATGATGCAGAATAAAAACATAAACAATCCAACACTAATCGGAAATATTTTACCTAGATATTGTAAATGGTCTGTTACAAATATTGTATAAACAGATATTATTGCTAATAAAATTAAAAAGACCCATTGCGGTCTAGATTTGGCATTTAGTAAGTCTGATTTAGTATTAGCTATTTTATCTTTTTTATTAATTATTTTAATTCCTGAATAAATTGAAAACGCTGAAACCAAAATTAAAACTAAAAAAATTGGTCTAATAAAAAGCTCAGAAAAAGTGTAAAATTGCATAGTCTGATACAAGTATGTTTCAATACTATCGCTTAAAACAAAACCTATCATTAAAGCAACTCTAGAGTAATCAAATCGTTTCATATAAACAGCAATTACTCCAATAAATGTTGCAAATATTAAATCACCCCATGATCTTGTAGAATTAAAAATTGCAAACAATATTAATGAAATTAAAAAAGGTGCAAGAATTGTGAAATTTATAGTTGTTAGCTGTGAAATTGGTTTAGCCATCGCCACACAAATTATCGCTCCAAATATATTAGCGACTGCTAACGACCAAATTATTGTATAAATTAAATCTAGTTGCGTATCTACCATTGTAATGCCAGGATCAACACCCAATAATATTAATCCACCCATCAAAATTGCTGTTCCACCTGATCCAGGAATTCCAAATAATAAAGTAGGTATTAGTGCTCCACCCTCTTTGGAATTAGAACTTGATTCAGGTCCAATGACACCTCTGATGTCACCTTTTCCAAAATTTTCATTATTTTTTACGGTTGTTTTTGCGTGACTATAACTTATCCAGTCTATACAAGATCCTCCAATACCAGGAATCAAACCAATAAGACTTCCAATAAAAGAACACCTTAGTACTAAAAACTTGTTACTTAAAAAATCTCTTAAACCTTTAAACCATCCAGATTTTTCCAATTCTGCTTTTTCAGATACAGCTTTATTTGATCTCAAAAGTTCTACAATTTCAGGGAACGCAAAGATAGAAATTGCAACCACCATCAAATGAATTCCTCCTCCTAAATACATTACAATAGGGTTTTGAACTTCTAATATCGTACTAAAATCTAATCTATATTCAGAACTAGCTGGTGAAATACCTATACATCCAATTATCATTCCAAGACATGCTGCAACTAATCCTTTGAAAATACTTGATCCAGTTAATGTTCCAACAACCGAAATTCCAAAAATTGCTAACATCAACATCTCACCAGTTCCAAAAGCTAAAATTATAGGTTTTGCTATTTGAATAACCATGGTGAGTAGAACTGCTCCAAAAAGTCCACCGAATAAAGATGAAAAAAATGCAGCAGATAATGCTCTTGCTGCTTGTCCTTTTTTAGCTAAAGGAAAGCCATCCATAACAGTTGCTTGAGCAGAAACTGAACCAGGAACTCCAATCAATACTGCAGGAAATGTATCAGAGGTTGCTACAACCGATAATAGTCCCATCATCATTGCAATTCCAGAAACTGGTTCCATTCCAAATACAAATGGAAGCAACAATGACAATCCTACTGTTCCACCAAACCCTGGTATTACCCCAACTACTAAACCAATTAAAACTCCGAGAATTAAGAAAAAAATTGAAGGACCTGAAACGATTGTAGCTAATGCTGCAAATAATGCTTCAAACATAATGTTTCTACCATATAAAAAAAAAGGGGGCATGGCCCCCTTTTTTTAAGTAATTGTATTAAACTTTTATTTGGTATCTTTCCAAGATTGTAAGAATTTTTCAGACTTACTATCTATCGAAGTAGCTTTTTTTAGTGCAGATTTTAAAGCTTTAGAACCAGTAACTTGGTCATACTTACCAAGTTTTTTGTTTAAAACTTTCATAGCTGCAGGATCGTTAACGATTGCTGCTGCTGCATTTTGCCAAGCTTTAACTACATCTTTTTTAGCTGATTTTGGAAGCATCACATATTTTTGTGTTGCAAATCCAGCATAAAATAATGCAGTCCATGATTTAGCTTCTGTACCTTTAAATTTATTTCCTGTTACAGCTTCGTAAACTTCTGGAAATGCAGGTAGATCAGGAAAGTTTGGATCTCTAGAAACTTCACCACCAGATGGAGCTCCCCAAGTCATAACTGCTACCATTTCTCCTTTTTCAACTAAAGGCTTAACATGTTTTAAATATGATGCCGTAGTTTGATAATCAATTGTTGTTTCACCTCTCAAGATAGCAGCTCTTCCTGCTTTTCTACCTTTCATTCCATAAACAACATTCACAGGTAAGCCCAACATATCAAATGCCAAGATTGGAACAGCATCTAAAGAAGTTTTTCCTTGTGATCCATAAACAAGTTTTTGTCCTTTAAGTTTATCAAAATCTTTAATTATATCAGTTACACCCATATCTTTTCTGACATAAACAACTCCACCTGTTCCACTTGCAAAAATTGGAACCATATTTTTGTACTGATATCTAACTCTTTCATCTTTAAAGATAAATGGCATTTGTACAGATCCAGAAGTGCCAAATACAACCATTCCATCTTTGTCTTTTCCATGCTCAGCAAAATATTTATTTGATGCACCAATAGCTTTTCCATCAGTAACGTTTTTTACAACTACTGTTGGATTACCTGGTAGGTTAGCACTGAACGCAGGCCCAATTGCTCTAGCCCAAGTATCTGATCCACCACCTGCTTTAAATGGTATCCACATGGTTACGGTTTTTCCAGAATAATCTACTGCTAATGCCGCAGTGACTGAAAATAATGAAGCAGCGAAAACTGCTAGTATTTTTTTTAACATTTATTATCCCCTCTTATTGTTTTAAATTTTGAAAAAGTTAGATGTATTTTAAAGAAGTTTCAATAGTAATATTTTGCCTTGAACATTAAAGCAATTGAAACTACTTAGATATTTGAATGTACTTTGAGGGTTATTTGTATTAGAAAATTTTAAAATGAGTGATCAAATTAAAATACCCTGCATGTTTATGAGGGGTGGCACTTCAAGAGGCCCCTATTTTTTAAAAACAGATTTACCTGAAGATATAGCTAAAAGAGATAAAATTTTATTAGCAGTAATGGGCTCTCCTGATGTTAGACAAATTGATGGATTAGGAGGTGCAGAACCAGTCAAAAGTAAAGTAGCAATTATAGATAAATCAAAAGAAGATGGAATTGATGTTGATTATTATTTTGCTCAAGTAAAAATTGACGAACCAGTTGTAGATACTAAACCTTCATGTGGAAATATTTTAGTTGGGGTTGGGCCTTATGCAATTGAAAAAGGTTTAGTTAATGCAAAAGATGGAGAAACCTCAGTCAAAGTTAGAGATAAAAATACCGGCATGAAAATAGAGCAAATAGTTAAAACACCAAACAAAATTGTACAATATGAGGGTGATTGCTTTATAGATGGAGTACCAACACCTGGCTCACCTATAAAATTAAAATTTTTAAATATTATTGGCTCACAAACAAAAAAATTATTTCCAACTGGTAATTCACTGGATCAAATTGATGGAATTAATTTCACCCTTATAGATTGCGCTGTTCCTATGGTGATTTTTAAAAGTTCCGACTTAGGATTAAAAGACAATGAAACTTTTGAGAAATTAGAGAGCGATAAAAATCTTATACATAAAATGGACTCCATAAGAATAAAAATTGCCAAAGAAGTTGGCTTAGGTGATGTAGCAAATTCTGTGATCCCTAAAACTGCAATTGTGAATAGCTCTAAATCAGCAGATATAAGCTCAAGATATTTTATGCCATGGAATTGTCATCCAGCTTATGCAGTGACAGGGTCAATGGCTTTATTAGCTGCATGTAAATCAAAAAATACTATTTGTTCAGAATTCTATAGTAACTTTTCCGAAAGTGGGCCTTTTACACTTGAACACCCTTCTGGTTTATTAAAAATTGATTATGAGGTTAACTATAAAAATGAGATGATCGAAGACATAAAAGTTACTACAACAAGGAATGCAAGACTAATAATGTCTGGAAATGTTTTTGTTAAAAAAAGTTTACTATAATATTTTAACTTAATTTTCACTAAGAGATCTAGTTAATCTTTCAAATACTTTTTCAGCAGATAATTTTGATAAATCACTTACTTGAATAGCTTTAAAATTTTCCCTCTCTATACTTACTTTATGTGCTGTTGTGTGTGCACCAAACAATGCAACTCCTTTTGATCCTAAATGAGCTGTCATGTGAGCAGGACCAGTATCATTTGCAACAACAAAAGAGCTATCTTTTATCAATGCTGCTAACTGCGAAATATCTAAAGCTTTTCCTTTATCTAAAACACATAGTGCATTTATACTTGATGCTTCTTTAATTTCATCTGGTCCAGGTGCTACTACTACTTTAAATTTGTCCTCTGCCTTTTCATTAATCATAGAAATTAAATTATTATAATATGGCCACTTCTTTAATGTTAAATGAGGTGTGCAAAAAGGAAAAAGAATAATATATTTTTTAAGTTGATAATAATTTTTTATTTGAGAAATTTCTGATGCACTCCATGAAAAATTAGGGCTTAAAGTATGATTAGTATTAATTCCAGAACTTTTTAATTGATGATCAAATCTAGATAATACTGAATCTTTATCAAAATCTTGCTTTGTAGTACCTTCTGGTAATGTGGTTTCTGTTGATGACCAAACTTCTTTTGTTGCTTTTGGGAATAATATTTTTTTATAAAATGATGTTCGGCTAGAGTTTTGAAGATCATAAACTTTAGTAAATTTAAATTTCTTAATATTTTTCATCAATAAATATAAATAGATGAGATTAAATCTTGATAATCGCTTGTCTAAAATAACACTAGAAACATAGGGGTTTTTTTTGAATAAATCAAAAAATGCTTTTGTTGTTAGTAAATGTATTTTATCATCCTTGTGATTTTCAGAAATATCTTGAATTGCTCCACATGCTTGCGCTATATCACCTAAAGAACCATGTTTAATTATTAAAATATTAGACATATTTACAACAACTTAACATAGTATATTTTTTTATGAATACAATTCTAGTTGAAGTATCTGTTGGTGAGTTATTAGACAAAATTTCTATCCTCGAAATTAAACAAGAAAAAATCAAAGATGCTGAAAAATTAAAATTTATTGATGAAGAACACTCAATTCTTAAAGATCAATTAAATAAAAATGTTAAATCTAATCAAAAACTAAATGAACTTTTTAAGTTGTTAAAACAAATTAATGCAAAATTATGGATAATAGAGGATGATAAAAGACGATGTGAAAAAGACAAAGATTTTACTGAAAAATTTATCCAACTTTCAAGAGATGTTCATTTTCTTAATGATGAAAGAGCTAAAATTAAATTAGAAATTAATAACTTTACTGATTCAAAGATAAGAGAAATTAAAGAGTATATTAATTATTGATCTTTTTATTCAAAATTTACCTTTTTTGTTTGAACCATTATAAAAAATTTTTGATAATTCTTTATTTGCTTTTTTCTGAGAAATAATTTCATTTTTACCCATAAGTGTTAAGGGTATTTCAGAATATTCATGATAATTATGCTTGTCTTCACCTCTTGCTCTTTGAACATACATTTTTCCTATAACCTGATTAACATTGGTGCCTATATAACTTTGAATAACAAAGCCAATTCTTCTGTCATCACTAAAGTTTAGACCTGAACCATGAATAACCAAAGGGTGGTGTAATGATATTTCTCCTGCTTTTAGAATTATAGGATCTGTTTCATTCAAAGATATATTTTTTATTGTTTGACCGCGTGTTAATAAATTATTTTTATCGAATTTTTGTTCATGATATTTTAAATTGTCTTTATGAGAGCTTGGCAACATTCTCATACAACCATTTTTCTCATTGGAGTCAGTAACTGCTAGCCAAACTGTAACCCAATTATGAGGCTCCAAACCTATATATTTGGCGTCTTGATGAAAACTAACAAATCCTTTTTCATTTTTTTCTTTTATAAAAAGCGTAGTTCCACAAATAAGAATATTCTTACCAATAATACTCTCAACAGCGTCTAGTATATTTTTATTTAAACAAAGTTTATTTAATATAGGTGAAATTAAATGAACGTAATTACGATTAATCCCGTCCAATGCTCCTGGCCATTTTTTTTCAATTTTTTCAATTTCTTCTCTGATTTCTTTTGCTTCACTAGAGGTTAAGGCACTTACTGGAGATATATATCCTTTACTTCTATAATGACTTATTTGATTTGTACTAAGCATCGTCATTGAGAAAAACTATATTTTTTTTCTAAATATTTAATAAAGTTATGGATAATAAAAGTCATAAATAAATATATTCCACCAGCAACAATAAATACCTCTATTGGCTTAAATGTTGTTGATATAATATATTTTGCTACACCAGTTAAGTCCATTAATGTTACTGTACTTGCTAGAGATGTTCCCTTCATCATTAATATAATTTCATTTCCATAAGCTGGAAGAGATTGTCTAATAGCAATTGGAATTTGTATTTTATAAAAAATAATTTTATTTGATATTCCTAGGCTTTTACCAGCTTCAATTATTCCTGGCTTTATTGTCTGAAATGCTGACCTTAATATTTCTGATGTATAAGCACCTGTATTTAAAGTAAAAGCTATAATTGCACACCAATAAGGCTCTTTTAAAATAACCCACAAAAATGATGACCTCAAATATTCAATTTGTCCTAATCCAAAATAAATTATGAAAATTTGAACTAGTAAAGGAGTTCCTCTAAATAAATAAGAATATCCATAAGCAAATTTATTTATAAAAATATTTTTATTTAATCTTAAGATTGCGAATAAAAGCCCAATGATTAACCCAAAAAATAATGATGCAGATAATAATTTTAGAGTTACAACAGTTGCGCCTAAAAGTTTAGGAAAACTAGTGAACATTAAATCAAAATCCATTAATACCCCCTGCTATATTTGATCTCTAATCTGTTAATAATTTTCATACTGATATAAGTGAGCATCAGATACAAAATTGCTGCAAAACAATAAAAGAACAAAGGATCCCTTGTAGAGCCTGCTGCAATGTAGGATTGTCTCATAATTTCTACAAGTCCGGTCACAGAAATTAAAGATGTATCTTTTAAAGTAATTTGCCAAACGTTACTAAGGTTTGGAATAGCTAGTCTTAACATTTGAGGTAAAATTATCTTATAAAACTGAGTAAATTTATTAATTCCCAGAACCTTAGCAGCTTCAAATTGACCTTTATCTATAGACTGAATTGCACCTCTAAATACTTCTGTAGAATAGGCACCTGAAATTATTCCAATAGCCATAGATCCAGTAATGAATGCATTAATTTCAATGTATTCAAAATATCCAAAGATAGAAGCAACGTACATAATCGCTCCACTTCCTCCAAAAAAGAATAGATAAATAACTAAAAGTTCAGGAACACCACGAATTACTGTTGTGTAAAAGTTTCCTATTATATTTAAAGACTTAAATTTAGAAAGTTTTAAAGGTGTAAATATAAGAGCAAAAAAAAATCCAATAAACATTGCTGTAACTGAGACAGCTATGGTCATTAGGGTCGCATAAAATAGTTCATCACCCCAACCAGTTTTGCCAAATGCGAGAAGTTCCATATAGTTTGGCGACTATATATTATAGTCGCCAAATCTTAAATTAATTACATAGATGCGTCGAAACCAAAGTGTTTAATAGCGAGCTTACTAATAATTCCTTTTTTTCTAGCTGTATTGATTGCTTTATTGAAATCTTTAAGAAGTTTTGCATCTCGTTTTCCAATTGCATCATCTCCACTCTGTCTAATTCCAACACCAACTCCATTACCAAATGCACCACCTGAAAAAGTGGGTCCAACTAGAGTAACTGCTTCACCTGATTTGTCAGCATAGTCTGTAAACGCGACAGCTGCTGCTAAAGCAACATCACATCTGCCAGAAGTTAGATCAAGATTAACTTCGTCTTGTGTTTTGTAAGTTCTAACATTCACACTTCCTACATCACCTGACTCTAAAAAGTTTTGGTGAATAGTTCCAGTTTGTGTACAAACTGTTTTACCAGCAAGTGCACCTGTTAAAGTTTTAAGAGCTTTTTTAACATCAGATCCACCTAAAGATAAGTTTATACCTTCTGGAGTATCCATGCCCACTAAGCTTGAACCCTTCATTACTGCAAGAGAAGCAACTTCGTCTGCATAACCTTGTGAAAAAGTAATTGTTTTTTGTCTTTCAGCAGTAATAGACATTCCTGCCATGATTGCATCGAACTTTCTCATTAATAGAGCTGGAATCATTCCATCCCAATCTTGTTCAACGATTGTACATTCACGTTTCATGATTCCACATAATTCTTGAGCAAGCTCAACTTCGAAACCAATAAGATTACCTGATGCATCTTTTGAATTCCATGGAGGGTAGGCTCCTTCAGTTCCAATTTTAATTTTGTCAGCGTAAACATTTCCGATAACAAAAAGAGAAGCAAGAACTGTTAAAATAGTCTTTTTAAATATATTCATTATTTTCTCCTTAATTTGAAGATATTTATTTCACAAATTTTAATAATAAAAAAGAAAAATTAATGGTTTATTGAAGATGAGAAATTCCAAGAACAATCAAAACTAGGTATGTAAACTCTTGATAAATTTGTATTTCCAAAATTTTGATTAAAAACATTTAACCAATTTTCAACCTGCTGTGGTTTTTTATCTTGGCTTCCAACTTGTGCAGTGATAACTCCTTTTGGTTTTAAAATTCTAACTAAGGAGTCCATGTTATTTGATGCTAAATCAATGCAAAATTGGTCATCATTTAAATCTACATAAATATGATCGTAAGTATCATCACTCACAGACTTAATGCTTTCAAAAGCGTCTCCCCAAACACACTTGACGGAATTTTTTTCAGTTGCTTTTTTTCCTATATCTCCAAGATGTTTATTACATGCATCAACAACCTCTGGATCTAATTCATACCAATCAATAAAATTAAAATTTTTCGATATGCATTCTCTGGCAACTCCTCCATCACCTCCACCAATAATTGCTGCTCTTTCATTATTTTTGTTTAGTTTCAAACCTGCTCCTACAAATGTTGAGCTATATAAATGTTCATCCGTTGTTGCTACTTGAATTTCGCCATCAATAAAGAGAGATTTGCCAAATTGTTCTAATTCCAGGATTTCAATATGTTGACCAACTTTTGATTTAAAGTCTTCCAAAACATCGTTTACTACATAAGACTTTTGTAGTCCAGGTGAGCTATAAATATCATGATAAAGAGACTTGGTATCTCTATTAAATTCTTTTTTAATTATTCTTGTATGTTCAAATTCTTTTTTGATAATTTCAACTGCAACAGAGGGATTGATTTTCCCACATGTAAAAAAATCAAAGCTAATAATTCCTTTCTCAGGAAAAGTATGAAAACTAATGTGGCTTTCTGCTAATAAAGCTAAAATTGTAAAACCTTGGGGTTCAAACTTATATTTGGAAATTTTAAGTATTGTAACATTGGCAGCTTTAGCTATATCGTAAATTACTTTTTCAAAAAATGAAGGATCATACTCTTTGGTAGTTCCTATAATATCTAGAGTTATATGTTCACCAACTTTAGTCATTTATCTCCTGAATTTGAAGTCTTTGATATAGATATTGTTTTTATTTTCAATTAAAAAATTATAACTCAATTTCTTTTAATTTGTTTTGAAAGAGTTTTGCCCCTTTTTTACAATTTTCTATCCAATCATTTGGTGCATTTTCATCTGCATTGTCTGATACATACTTAAAGCATCTAAATTTAACATTTTCTAATTTACAAACCTTTGCTAAAGCATATGCCTCCATATCCACTAGATCTACACTCATTTCAATTTTATTATTTACAAAACTATCTCCACTTCCGCAGGAAAAGCCTTCATCAGAATTAATTATTTCATTGATATTATCAAAAGGAGTTTCACCTAATTTAAGGTCAAGCAACTCTCTTGCATCCATATCTCTTTGATAAAATTTCGTACATTCAACAATACCAGAAGTTCCTTGTTTAATCGCACCCGCACTTCCAAAATTTATTACTTGATTAGGTTTAAATTTATTGATTAATTTCAATAAATTATATGTGGCATTAATTTTTCCAACTCCAATATAATGAAAATAATCTAGACCAGGAGTTTCTTCTTTTAAAGCTGCAACAAATAATTTATTCATGAGATATGAACTTAAAAAATTTTATTAGATCAATACCAGATTATCCAAAAAAAGGAATTCTTTTTAGAGATATTACAACGTTGATCAAAAATGAAAATGCTTTTGTTGAAACTATCAATCAAATTATTGAACATTCCAAAAAATTTAATTTTACTAAAATAGCAGCGATAGAGTCTAGAGGATTTGTTTTTGCCTCTGCAGTTTCATATTTGCTAAAAAAACCTTTTATTATGCTTAGAAAAAAAAATAAACTACCAGCCGATGTTCACTCTGTAGATTTTGATCTTGAATATGGAACTGCTACAATTGAAGTTCATAAAGATTCAATAAACGAAAATGATAGTGTTTTAATAATTGATGATTTGATTGCAACCGGAGGAACTGCAGAAGCAGCAGCAAAACTTGTGGCAATTTCAAATGGTAAAGTGGCAGCTTTCATATTTGTTATTAATTTATTTGATCTAGGTGGCTCAGACAAGTTAATTAAAAATAAATACAAAGTTGAAAATTTAATTGAGTTTCCTGGTCATTAATTGGTAGCGGGAAGTGGGATCGAACCACTGACCTCAGGCTTATGAGTCCTGCGCTCTAACCAACTGAGCTACCCCGCCATACCATGAGAAGTCTTATAATATAAATCTCTATTGTTTCAATATACTTTTAACTAAGATTTATGGTCTAAGTAATAAAATAAATGGTAATCGAAAAGATTAAAGCAACCAACAAAAGCGAAACTATTATATTTTTTTTAAAAGTTTTTTTTTTATCTAATCTAACTCTATTTAGTAAAATGTTAACATCTGTAGTTTTAATCTCTTTACTAGATGAATTTTCATCTAAAGATCTCTCTTTATTTAAATCTGTGTAACTACGAGCCATTTGTAAGAATTAATTTAATCACTTTAAATTAAATAAAACAATTAATATTTTTTAAATTAATATTAAATGTTTTTAAAATTAGTTTGTTTTAAAGGTTTCTCTATTAGTTGTGCCTGATGCATTTGTTTCTCAACTTCTATGAAAATATCATTTTCTAGCAATTCCTCTGTTGAATAATAATTGCTTATGTATCCAAAAGCTAAATTTTTTTTAAAATTGAATGAGTAGTTACCAGAAGTAGTTCTACCAATAATTTTATCTTTAAAAAAAATAGGTTCATCGTGAAGTAACAATGGTGAACCTGGTTTATTATCTTTAAGAGTAAGCATAATAAATCTTCGATCAATTTTTTTGTTTTTAATAACTTGAAGTGCCTCTTTACCAATAAAATCAATTTCTTTTTTATTACTAATAGTGAATGTTAGGCCAGATTGAAATTGATTTTCTTCTGGAGAAATATCATGCCCCCAATGCAAAAAACCACTTTCCATTCTCATGGTATCTAAAGCATGCATTCCACAATTAGAAAGATTGAATTTCTTTCCTTTTTCAATAATTAGTTCATAGATTTTTTTAGCTTCAGTTATTTTAATATACAATTCATAACCTAGTTCTCCAACGTATGATAATCGTTGAGCCCAAATTTTTGTATTATCGATTTTAATATATTTCGCATACCCAAACTTAAAATTATCGTTTGTAAAATCTTCTTTACTTATCTCTTGCATAAACGATCTGCTTTTAGGGCCAAATATACCAAATACACAATAATCATCGGTCACATCTTTAAGATCAATTCCGTGTGACAAATGTTTTTTAATATGAAATTTATCTCTTTCTCTTGTGGCAGCTGAACTAATAATTCTAAAATGATTATGATCAATACAGATTACTGTCAAATCAGTTTCAATGCCACCATCTTCATTTAACATATGAGTATAAGTACACCTTCCAACTTCATTTTTAATATTTGCAGTACAAATTTTTTGTAAATTTTCATGAGCTTGATCTGATTTTATCTCGAATTTCGAAAATGGAGTTAAATCAAATAAGCCTATATTTTTTAATGTATTAGTTGTTTCATATTCCACAGCTGGATACCAGTTTTGATAATTGTAACTGTACTGATATTCTGTTTTTTCACCATCAAGAGCAAACCACATTGGCCTCTCATATCCTGCTGATACACCAAAGCATGCTCCAAAGCTTTTTAATAAATCATGATGTGGTAAAGTTTTTATATTTCTTGATGTTTTGTGCTGTTTGTAGGGCCAATGCATTCCATATAAATCCCCTAAGGACTCAGTAATCCTATCTTTAATAAAATCTAAATCTGAATGAAATTTCTGAAATCTTTTTATATCGTAATTAAAAATATCTTCGTTTATATGTCCATTCATCAACCATTCAGCAGTTACTTTTCCAACACCTCCTCCGCTCCCAATTCCAATACTATTTAAACCACAGCTGACAAACAAATTTTTTACTTCTGGCACTTCACCTAATAAAGAGTTGGTGTCAGGGGTAAAAGATTCTGGACCCGAAAAAAATTTTCTAATACCTGTTTTTTCTAAAACTGGGAACCTTTTCATAGATTTTTCTAAATAAGGTTCGAAGTGTTCAAAATTTTCAGGAAATTCTCCAAAGGAAAAATCTTCTGGCACTTTATAAGTTTTATTAAAGGCAGGGATAGATTTACCCTCAAATATTCCTATTAATAACTTTCCAGCATCCTCTTTAAAATAAACACTGCTATCAAAATCTCTTATTACAGGTAGAGTTGGTGAAAGCTTTTCTATTGGTTCAGTAATTACATAAAAATGTTCTGCAGGATAAAGAGGAATACTAACTCCAATCTTTTCACCAATTTGTCTAGACCACATTCCTGTTGCTAAAACTACATACTCACACTCTATATCTTGACCATTAACTCTAACTCCATGAACTCTTCCATTTTTAGTCAATATTGTTTCAACTGGGGATTGTTCATATATTTTTGCTCCACCTTTTCTTGCTCCTTTAGCAAGCATGTGAGTGACCCCACTTGGGTCTGCAGAACCATCACCTGGCATTAAAATCCCACCTTTTAAGTCCTCCGTACTCATTATGGGGTATTTTTTTTTAATCTCTTCCTTGTTAAGTATTCTTAAATCAACATCATAGAGTTGTGCGGTAGTTGCTTGTCTTTTAAGTTCCTGCCAACGACTATCAGTTTGTGCAATTGAAAGTGCACCGTTAAGTCTTAGTCCTGCTGAGTGATCAATTTCTTTTTCCAAATTTTTATATAAATCTAAAGTGTATTTTCTTATTTTAGTTACAGAGGCTGATGGACCTAACTGACTTACTAATCCTGCTGCATGCCAAGTTGTGCCTGATGTCAATTGATCTCTTTCTAAAAGAACAACATCTGTCCAACCAAATTTTGTTAGATGATAAGCTACAGAACATCCTATTACACCCCCACCTATTACAATTACTTTCGTTGATAAAGGTAATGTTTTGTTATTCATAAATTATAATGATATTAAGAAACTTTAATTTATTGTAAATAAAATGAAAAGTGTTCTTTTAACTGGTGGTGCAGGATATATTGGGAGTCATGTTGCCAATTTTCTTTTAGATAAAGGTATAAAAGTAACAATAATTGATAATTTAGCTACAGGAAATAAAAAAATAGTTCCGAAAAAATCTGAATTATATGTTTGCGATATATCAGATGAAAATAGAATAACAAAAATAATTAAAAAAAATAATTTTGATATGGTTATGCATTTTGCTGGTGTTGTAAGGGTTGATGAGTCTATTAAAAATCCAAAAAAATACGAAAATATTAATTTTAAAAAAGGAAGAGCTTTTTTGAAAGTTTGTTTTAAAAATAATTTGAAAAACATATTATTTTCCTCAACAGCCTCAGTTTATGGAAAAAATAGTTCAAAAAAAGTTAACGAAAAAGATAAACTCAAACCAATGAATCCATATGCTAAATCAAAATTAAATTTGGAAAAATTTATTATAAAAAAATCTAAATTAAATAAAATTCATTATATAATTCTTAGATATTTCAATGTTGCAGGTGCAGATAAAAAACTACGGTCTGGAATGATTGCTAAATCATCCACAAATCTAATTAAGGTAATTTGTGAAGTAGCAGTAGGAAAACGTAAAAAATTTAGAATTAATGGAAATGATTATAATACAACCGATGGAACTACTATAAGAGACTTTATTCATGTTTCAGATCTAGCTGAGATTCATTATTTAACATCAAAATACTTAATCAAAAATAAAAAATCTAAAATTTTAAATTGTGGTTATGGAAAAGGATACTCTGTCTTAGAGGTGTTAAAAAATATGAACAAGATTGTTCAAAAAAAAATACCAACTGTCATTGGCAAAAGAAGACCGAAAGATATTATGATATCAATATCCAACACAAAAAAAATTAACAAATTTATTAAATGGAAACCTAAATTTAATGATCTAAATAAAATTTTAAGTAGTTCTTATAGATGGGAAAAAAAATTAATTAAAAATTTTTGATGGATCTGAAAATTCATGTCCAAAGACATCTGCTACTGCTTTATAAGTTACTTCTCCCTTATAAATATTTAATCCAGCTAAAAAGTTTTTATCTTCACTTAATACTTTTTGATAACCTTCGTTAGCTAATTTAACTAGATAAGGTAAGGTTGCATTATTTAATGCTAATGTTGCAGTTCTTGGAACTCCACCGGGCATATTTGCTACACAATAATGAACAACATCATCAACAATATAAGTTGGTTTACCATGGGTAGTTGGTTTGCTTGTTTCAACGCATCCACCTTGATCGATTGCAACATCAACAATAACAGATCCTCTCTTCATACTTTTAATCATCTCTTTAGTAACTAATTTTGGAGCCTCTGCACCTGGAATTAAAACTCCACCAACTAATAAATCAGCTTCAGAAACTAAATTTGGAAGATCAATCTGATCACTTTGCTCCGGAATAATTTTATCACCAAACATTTTAACTAGTTGTTTTAATCTGGCTTCTGATTTATCAACGATATGAACTTTAGCTTGCATACCTGTTGCGATCACTGCAGCGTTTTCTCCTACAACACCACCGCCTAAAATAACAACAGTTGCTCCAGTTACACCGGGTGCTCCTCCTAATAAAAGACCTCTTCCATTTTGATTTTTTTCAAGACAATGAGCTCCAGCTTGTACGGACATTCGACCAGCAACTGCACTCATAGGGGCAAGCAAAGGCAATCTTCCGTTGTTATCAGTTACAGTTTCGTAAGCGATATTTATACTTTTTGATTTAATCAACCCTTCAGTTAATTCTTTTGCTGCTGCTAGATGTAAATATGTATATACAATTTGATTTTCTCTAATCATTTCTACCTCTGATTTTTGAGGCTCTTTAACTTTAACGATTATTTCAGCATCATCAAAAATATCTGCCGCTAAATTAGCAATTTTTGCACCAGCTTTTATATATTGTCTATTTTCAAAGCCAGCTTCAAAACCCCCATTGTTTTCAACAATAACTTCGTGACCTTCAGAAACTAAAGTTTTTACGCTTTCAGGAGTTAGTCCAATTCTGTTCTCTTGAGGTTTTATCTCTTTAGGTACTCCAATCTTCATGGAATTTCTTTTAAAAGTTAAAATTAACTAATTTTTTTGGTTTTTTTGATAATTAGTTATACCAGTTCTAAGTTTATCGATAATTTCATCTATATGTTTTTCCTCACATATAAACTGAGGAGCTATAATTAAACAATCTCCAGTAGCTTTGAAATTTACTCCTGCCTCATAGCAAGCTTTGAAAGTTTCGTAGCCCGCTTTACCTGGCTTAGTATTCAATTTCATATCAATTCCACCCATCATTCCATATCCTCTAATATTATCTATAGCTTCTAAATCTTGAAGTGAAAATAAGCCTTTTTGGAAATAAGGAGCTAAGTTTTTTGCTCTTTCAAAAATATCTTCTTTTTCAAAAATATCTTGGACTGCTAAAGCTGCAGCTACCGCAACAGGTATTCCGGAATAAGTGTAGCCATGAAATAACTCTACCGAGCCCATTGGAGAAGCATCCATCACTGCATCATAAATTTCATCTTTACATGCAACAACACCCATAGGCACCACACCATTGGTCGTTGCTTTAGCCATTGTCATGATATCTGGTGTTACCCCAAACTCCTGACTAGCAAATACAGATCCTGTTCTGCCCCATCCTGTAATTACTTCATCAAAAATTAAAAGTATTCCATGTTTATCACATGTATCTCTTAATTTTTGTAAATAACCTTTTGGTGGTACTAAAGTTCCAGTTGATCCAGCAATTGGTTCAACAATACATGCCGCAATATTTTCTGGACCAAAATTAGTAGCTATTCTTTCTAAGTCGTCTGCTAAATCTGCACCAGTTTCTGGCTGACCACTTACAAATTTATGCTCAGGTAAATGTGTATGTCTCATATGTTGAACACCTGGCATTAAGATACTTGCAAAAGTTTTAACGTTATTAATCATTCCACCGACAGAAACACAGCCTATGTTCATGCCATGATATCCACGCTCACGACCTACAAATCTAAATCTATGAGCATTCCCTTTTGCTCTATGATAGGCTACTGCAATTTTAATTGCTGTCTCTACAGCTGTCGATCCACAAATTGTGTAAAACATTTTATTTAAATCCGCTGGAGTGTGTTTTGAAATTTTTGTAGCTAATTCAAAAGATCCACCAAACCCTTGCTGAAAAGGTTGAGCATAATCTAAAGTTTCTAATTGTTTAGTAACGGCTTCGGTAATTTCTTTTCTTCCATGTCCTAATGGATTGCAAAACAATCCAGAACTAGCATCAATTTGGGTTTTTCCATGATGGGTCTTTAAATAAACTCCTTTAGCTTCAGTAATTAATCTTGGATTAGCTTTAAAATCTTTATTGGATGTAAATGGCATCCAATGTTCGTTTAAAGAATTTGGTACCGAAGTTCTGTTTTCTGAGCTCATAATTTTTTAATTTTAAGTTATTACAAAATATGTAGACTAAAATGTTTTGTTTACTACATTTATTTTGACCTACATTGGACAACATTAATATACAACTTTAAATTGTACAATTGATTTATTTGCACACCAGCTTTTCGTCATAAAGTGTTTTACTTCTCTCTAAAATTGAATTTAAATATGCTCAATTTAATTAATTAAACATAGGGGAATAAATGAAAAAATTATTAACTTTTATTCTAGGATCTATACTTGCGCTTAACCTGTCTATTTCAGTTGCAAATTCAGCTGCAAAAGAAGTTAGAGTTGCATATTTTCTAGAATGGCCAAGTCCTAACCTAGAGGATATGCAAAAGAAAAATTTTGCTAAAGCTCTTGGTGTTCCAGTTAAATGGACAAACTTCACAAATGGTGGAGCTATGACTGATGCAATGTTAGCAGGAGATATAGATATTTCTTACTCACAAGGTTTAGTGCCTTTTATCAACGCTGTAAAATCTAATGCACCAATCAAATTAGTTGATATTGCTATGGAATACGGAATGGGTGGAACTACTTGTGTTACTTCTAATGCTTCTGGAATTACTAAAGCAAACGGTTCTGAATTAGAGGGTAAAAAAGTTGCTGTTCCACTTGGAACAATGGCTGAATACGTTTTTGATGAAAGTATGAAAGTTGTTGGAGCTGACAGAAGTAAAATGGATATAATTCAAATGGATCCTGAAGAAGGTGCTGCTGCATTAGTTAGTGGTGATGTTGTAATGGCATGTTTATTTGGTGGTAACTCTATTAAAGCTGCAGTTGCTGTTGGTTCTAGATTATTGACAGTTCAAGAAGCTAGAGATGCAGGTATCTTAGGTATAGATATTACTTCTGTAACAGATAAGTTTATGAAGGAAAATCCAGGAATGTTAAGAACTTTTATTGAAGTAACTCATGAAGCAAATGATAGATATAGAGCTGGTAAAAGCGATATGAATTCTATGTCAAAAGCTTCTGAAATGAAAGTTGCTGATATGAAAGAAACTTTAGATGGATTTAAATTCTTAACTCCATCAGAAACTAAGCAATCTATGGAAAGTGGTAATCTTGATGGTTTCCTAAAAGGAATGGGAACACCAGATGGAGCTGTAGATACAAGTTTCCTACCTTTATAATTTTTAAAGGTTTAAAATTTAAATAGGCGCCAATTATAATGATTGGTGCCTATTTTTTTTATAAAATTTCTAATATAAAGTAGTTAATGAGTGATCTTATTTCTGAAAATCTAAATATGATTTTTAAAACTCCCAAGGGAGAAACTGTTCACGCATTAAAAGATGTAAGTTTTACTCTTAAAAAGGGTGAACTACTTACAGTTCTTGGGCCTTCTGGTTGTGGAAAGACAACTTTATTAAATATTACTGCTGGTTTTTTAAGACCTACTTCTGGAATAATTACTCTTAATAATAAAGAGATAGATGGCCCTGGAGTTGAAAGAGGAATGGTATTTCAACAAGGTGCTTTGTTTGAATGGTTAACAGTTGCTGAGAACGTAAATTTTGGACTTAGGATGAAAAAAGAAGATCCTGGAGTTACAGCAAAAAGAGTTGAAGAATGGCTAGACATTGTTGGTTTAAAAGGTTTTGGAAATACACCTACTTATCAGCTATCGGGTGGTATGCAGCAAAGAGTTGCTCTTGCAAGATGTCTAATTAATGATCCCGATTTAATTTTAATGGATGAACCATTAGGTGCATTGGATGCATTAACAAGAGAAAAGATGCAATCATTAGTTTTAAAAATTTGGAAAGAAACTGGAAAAACAATTATTTTAATTACTCACTCTGTTGAAGAAGCTCTTTTGCTTGGTGAAAGATTATATGTAATGGCACCAAGACCTGGAAGAATACATAAAGAGTACAATCTCCCATTTGCTGAAATGGGGCTTACTCAAGATTTAAGAGAAATTAAAAAAAATAAAGAATTTTCATCTACTAGAGAAGAAATTTTATCCATGATCTGGAATATGGAAGAAGAAATAATGGGGAAAGAAAATTAATGTTAACCCAATTTATAACAATACTAATTATCGTATCAGTTATTGGCTGTATTCTTTATGGAAGAAGATTAATTAGAACTGAAAAAGTAGATGCTGTTTTTGGAAATCCAGAAAGAGCCAAAGGTGGAACGCACTGGGTAATTGTCGGTAGTAGTGCAATCCTGATGCTGTGGCTTTATTATTCATGGGATATTGCAAAAGGTTTTTATCCAAAATCAGCGAATGAATTATGTCAGGTTGCTAAAATTAATGAGTCTTTATTAGGTCTAAAATATCAGTTCCCTATTGAGGAAAGAGAATTCAAAAGCACGTCCATTATTAAAATTGAAAATAAAAATCTTATAAAAATTGCTAACGAAATAAAAGGATCTCCGAGTCTAAATGATCAGCAAAAGACAATCCTAGTAAGTTACATTGATAGAACTTCTAAATTAATTCCATTTTTAACAAGTGAAGAGCTAATGGAAATGGATACCAAAATTAAAATTCAGGAAATGACAGAAGAAATAAAAATTCTAAGTTCTAATTTCCAAAAGAAAGGTTATCCATTTGAGACAGACTCACAAAAAACTGAGAGACAGAAACTTATTGTTGAACAAGGTGGCTGGGGAATTACAACAATAGACTCTGGAACAGGTACAATTGAAAATACTATTGAGATACCAACTGCACCTCAAACTAATAAAGGTTTAAAATTTCATGCAGCTGCAGCCGAACTAAAAAAAATTGACGACAAATTTTTTAAATTAAAAAACCATAACCCACAGTTCAAAAGCTCAATCAAACAACTTAAAGATGATATTAAAGCTTACAGAAAAGGTTTAGATGATAGTGAAGAAATAGCATCTGACTATGCAAAAAATATTGTTAAAATTGCAAGAAGAATAGAGTTTGCAAGTATCTTTCCTCCCAATGCATTAAATGAAATGCAAGCAGCAATAATAGAGTTTGATGAATTACAAAATAAAGAGCAAGCTGGATTAAGATTAATTGATATTCTTCTATTTCCAGCAGGAACAATTGTAGCAAGTGGACCAACATGTTCTGAACAAGGTTCGGGTAGATGGTTACCTAAACCATCAGATACATTTAATAAGTTTGTATTGATGTCTAAACCAAGTGTTGGATACAAAAATATTCCTCTTTTATGGATTGATATGGTTGATGTAAGTAAAATGATTGGATTTATTTTACCTGATTGGATAGCAGATATGTTGCCTGGTGAATATCCGGTGCATACAAAAGATGGAATTGTAAAAGAAAACTTTAAAAGTAACGTTTTGAAAGTTGTTACTGGTGACTTTAAATTATTTAAAGTACCTGTTCCATACGGGCACATATGGGACTCATTCTTAAGGGTATTTTTAGGTTTAGTTTTTGGAATTCTTATTGGAGTGCCATTAGGATTATTTATGGGTCTAAATCGATTTGCTAAAGGCTTCTTTGATCCTTTAATCGAATTATACAGACCTGTTCCTCCATTAGCTTGGGCGCCATTGATTATTTCAGTTCTTGGAATAGATAATACGGGTAAAATATTTTTATTATTCATGGTCTCTCTTTCAATTATGATTATTTCTGCAAGAGCTGGTGCATCAGGAACACAGCTTTCAAAAATACATGCTGCACATTCATTAGGAGCTACTAAAAAACAAATTTTAAGATATGTGATTTTCCCTAATTCACTTCCTGAAATTCTTACAGGAATTAGAGTTGCTGTTGGTATGTGCTGGGGAACACTTGTTGCTGCAGAGTTTCTAGCAGGTACAACTGGTATTGGTTTTGTTGAAAATGTTGCAAAAAAATACTTTCAGTATGAAGTTATTTGGATAACAATTTTCATAATGGGTATGCTGGGTCTTTTATTTGACATATCTTTAAGAAAAATAATAGATAAGACTATTCCTTGGAGAGGCAAAGGTTAAAACGAAAATTTAAAAATATTCAAATAAGTGAAAACACCTTTTCTAAAGAAACAAATAATTAAGATTTTTAGAAAGTTTGGTTTAAGTAAAGATCATGCTTTAATTTCAGCTAATGCTTTAATAAATGCAGAACTAGTTGGCGCCTACGGTCATGGCTTATCAAGACTTAAAATGTATTGTGATCGAATTTCTAAAAAGGTAATTAACCCTAAACCAAAAATTAAAATAAAAAAAATTTCTCAATCTGTATCTCATATTGATGCAAATAATAGTATAGGTTTTGTAGCTGCGGATCTTGGAATAAAGACTGCCATTAAACATGCACAAAAAACTGGTATTGGCATGGTTGCAATAAAAGGAAGTGGACACTATGGATTATCTGGTTATTACGCTGAACAAGCAGTTAAAAAAAATTTAGTTACTATGATTTATACTAATGCACCGCCTGCAGTTGCGCCACACGGGGCATTAAAAAGTTTGTTTGGAACAAACCCTATATGTTTTGGAACTCCAACTGGAACAAAAATTCCTTTTATACTAGATACGTCAGTTTCTATGATTAACAGAGGTAAAATAAGAGTTGCTGCAAGAAATAATCAAAAAATTCCTGAAGGTGTTGCGCTAGATAAGTTAGGTAAACCAACTAATGATGCGAAGAAAGCATTAGAAGGTGTTCAGCTTCCTATTGCAGGATTTAGAGGATCGGGTCTTGCATGGATGGTTGATATTTTAAGTGGGGTAATCACAGGTGGAAATCATGCAGGGCGAGTAAAAGATCCATTTGATGATTTTTCTGGACCACAAAATATTGGTCATTTATTCATCACCTTTAAAGCCAATTTATTTCAAAAAAATTATAATCAGAGAATAAAAGATAATATTCGAACAATTAAAAAACTTCCAAAAATTAAAGGAGTAAAAGAAATAATGTATCCAGGACAAAATAAGTATTACAGATATAAAAAGAATTTAAAAAAAGAAATTTCTATTCCAGATATAATTAAAAAGGACTTGGAAACTTTAATAAGTTAATACAGTTAAAGCACCTAAAGATACTATTACTGTTGATAAAATAATTGATCTCTTAATTCTTTCTTTTCTTTTTTGTTCAATTAATCTTTGCTTAAGAACATCTACGTTCACTCTAAGAGGAGTCTCAGTATCTTGAGTGGGGTCTTCAATAACGTGAGATGTTCTAGTTAAGCCTTCATTATTCATTAATGAATTAAAACATGTGATGATAAAATTTGATATATGGATAGAGTCCAATTTGGGTTGCTATTGACTGTATAATAGTTCAAAGTGGGTTAGGAGATAACAATGGCATTAGTACCTAGCGTTACGGCTCAAATTGACGAAAAAGAAATTTTCAGGGTTATTAGTAGTAATTTTAGCAAATTAGCTCCAGCTTATTATTTCTTGATCAGCAATTGGTTAATAAGAGCATATAATGTTCATAAAGATATAGATAAATATATAATAATTATTTACCTAATTAATAAAGATTTGATTGTTTTTAGAAGAAACGGGTTGATTGTTGATTACAATACCTTTTACAAAGATAGATCAATAGAAATTGAGAAGATAAATTTAAGCGACATTTCAAAAGACCTAGAAATACCAAAAGAAAGTGTGAGAAGGAAAATCTTAGAATTAGAAAAAGAACGTGTAATTAAAAAAACTGGAAAAAAAATGTTTGTTAATAGGAGTACACTTGTTGCTACCCAAGCAATAGACACCCTAAAAGATATGAGTTCTTTGTTATTTGAATTTAATAAATTATTAAAAAATGAAAAGGCTTTTACTATTGATCAGATTTCATCCTCAATGAAAGAAAATTTTTCTTTTTGCTGGTATCAGTTTTATAAATTTATATTTGTTTATACCAACAGGTGGAGAAAAGAGGTGAAGGATCTGGAAACTATGTGTATTGGAATTTTAGTAATGCTTAATGCATCTGAAAATAAGAGCTTCAAAGTAAAGGACTTAAATTTAAAAACATATCAAAAAAAAGTTATGGGTTCAGATGAAAGAGGTATGAATGCAATGTCTTTGTCTGACATCACAGGAATTCCAAGACCAACGGTTGTTAGAAAATTAAAATTTTTAATTAAAAATAATTATATAACTATTAATGAAAAAAAACTGCTTTTTATAAATATTCAAGGTACAAATTTAAAACGAAGTTCTGAATTACAAGATGCAAATATTAAATCTTTAAGTAATTTTATTTTTAAAGTATTTAATCAAATTAAAATTATCGACTCGGGTAAAGATAAAGATGATGATTTTATTCCTAGTTACTTGAGATAATTAATTATTTTTTCTTAAGATATAAATAAAAATAAATCCAGTTATATACATTAGCAGTGCATAGGCTCCTGTTGGTACTATATAAGCTACATCATCAAATATTAATGTAGCCACAAATACTGCTAAAGTTCCATTCTGTAGACCACACTCTAATGCAATACATTTTTGTTGTGCTGCTCCTGATACAAACTTTTTAGCAATAAAATATGCTAAGACCATCATCACAACATTTAAAATTAATACTGCTAAACCTGCCTGAGCAAGGTAAGTAAAAATATTATCTTTTTCTTCAATCCATATTGCAATAAA